>CAZMXQ010000011.1:0-19217 GCA_964570335.1 uncultured Methanosarcinales archaeon | reverse complement strand
CATTTATCAGTCGTACAAATCAATCCTATTGAAGAAGATTTATAAGATACACGAATAAGAGAAATATCATGAAAATCACACATGAGAGAAAAGATAAGATTATCTCAAGAGAGGTGGAGGATAACATCTCTTTCCTTATATCAGACAGAAAAGGCGGATACTTCTCACAAGCAGCAGTGTGGAACAAGAGCTTCTTTCAAGGCTCTTTCTCTCGTCTTCCTGATGATGAAGGATGGACACTGTTCAAGTTCATAGAGAGGATAGACATAGAAGACTCCAATATTGTTGGAATAGTGAAAACAGATAGCAAGATAATCATTAGGACAGAAGAGGGTAAGCTTTCTATCTTCTTTGATGAACAAGGAAGGATCAATCTTGAGAATGATACTAGCAAGAGGATAATGATAAACTTCGATGCGAGGAAGATATATGACTTCAGTGATTTTGAAAGAGAGTATAGATTCGAAGATGATAATGATGGTACAATAGTGACTTACTATAAAAAATCAAATGGTGGAGAAGATTACACATTATTCCTTGGGATTAAAGGCTATGAGAAGATCGAGAAGAAAGAGGAATGGATAAGGAGACATTATGATTTCGATGCTTCAAGATCAGGAAACGGGGAAAGGTATGTCTTTGGCGGAGTAGCATTATCCGGTAAAAAAATAGTGATAGCTCAGCACTATGATAAGGAAAGTCTACAAAAGCTACTTGAGAAACGAAGCGACGGAACTGAAATAAATGAAGCTGCACTTGATGAAAACCAGATGGATGACTCAACATACATAGCATACAAGTGTACTGTAGATTCATCAAGTGATCTGATTGTGGGTGAAGAAGGCATCTATGCGGGATTCTACTGGTTCTTCCATTTCTGGACAAGAGATGAATCAATATCTTTGGGAGGTCTGGAGAAAGAGGATGAAGATATAGTTGACACAGTACTAGAACGTCTATTTTCACAAGTCCTTGAAGATGGTAGACTGCCCAACAGACATCCGCATTCTGAGCTTGGCTCGAGTGATGGTATAGGATGGGCTTCGCTAAGGTTTGCACAGCATGCAGAGAAGATGGATGATAATAAGAGAGATGAGATAGTAAGCCAGATGAAAAAATCCTGTGAGAGACTACTCGAACACCATACAGAGGACTCGTTCGATATTAATGGAAAAAAAGAGACATGGATGGACACTACTGGAACTACTGAAGATTTCAGGGAAGGTGCACGTATAGAGATGCAAGCGCTAAGGCTCAGGATGTACGACACATTATACCAGCACACAGGAGAAGAGAAGTACAAGGAATTAATGAATGAGCTGAAGGAAAAGATGAACAAGGAATTCTTAGAAGAGAACATGATAGCTGATGGAATAATAAAGAGAGGAGATTCATGGGAGAAGGACATGACTGTAAGGCCTAATATCTTCTTAGCATACTACATATTCCCAGAGATGTTCTCATCAGATGTATGGAAAAGATCCTTTGATGAGGCACTCGAGAAACTTTGGCTCAGTTGGGGAGGATTGGCTACAATAGACAAGAACCATATGTGGTTCAAAGGATACTACACAGGGGATAATGATGAAAGCTATCATAGAGGAGATTCATGGTATTTTGTCAACAACATTGCAGCCATTGCAATGCACAGATTGGACAGGGATAGGTATGACAGTTACATATCTGGAATCCTCGAAGCTTCAAAAGAAGATATATTGTGGAAAGGTATAATAGGAGGAGCGTCAGAGATATCTTCTGCAAACGAACAGAGAGCAGAGGGCACATGGCAACAGGCATGGAGCTCGTGCACACTCATAGAACTCATCCATGAACTCTATGGATGATCTCTTTCTTAGTGCTTCCTTGAATGGAGTCAAAACATGAAAAATATATCATAAAAATTAAAAAAGGATGTCCCATTCTAGGTGATAAAAGATAAGAAGGTGATCAAAATAGTAGGATACGAACTGCCAGAACTACCATACGGATATGATGCTTTAGAGCCATTGATAGACAAAGAGACGATGGAGATACATCACGATAAACACCATGCAGGATACGTCAGCAAGCTTAACGCTGCATTAGAGAAGCATCCTGAGCTCAAAGATAAATTTCCAGAAGATTTGCTCAAGGATCTTAATGGAGTGCCTGATGATATAAGAACCGCTGTCAGGAATAACGGAGGTGGGCATGTGAACCATACTCTTTTCTGGGAGATTCTTGCAAAGGATTCCGCTGAAGAAGGAGAAGTCGTAGAAGCCATCAAATCAAAATTCGGAAGCATGGATGAGTTCAAGGGTAAGTTCAAGGAAGCTGCCCTTGGAAGATTCGGTAGCGGATGGGCATGGTTAGTCCTCAACAATGGAGAGCTTGAGATTACCTCGACGCCTAACCAGGACACACCTCTGAGCGAAGGCAAGACACCTCTTTTGGGTATCGATGTATGGGAGCATGCATACTATCTAAAATACCAGAATAAGAGGGCAGAATACGTGGATGCCTTCCTACAGCTCATAAACTGGAAGAAGGTCGACGAGAACTACAAGAATGCTCAATGAGCATTCTTTTTGATTTTTTTTATCTCATAATTCTTTTAGAGGAAATGCCCACACAACAGAATATGGTCTGTTAAGACGTTCTTCTATCACATTGACATCTTGGTAGATCGGAAGACAACACTCATACTCTTTTCCAGGAGAAAGGTAGTTGCCCTGGTTGAAGAGACCTCCATTGATGAAACATCTAATGTACCCATCATAGAGTTCCTTTGCTGAAGAGACTGATGTATTATTCCCCCTTGAGAGAGAAGATGCAAGATTTTCAAGCCCTTTCATGTATGTACCGGGAATACCTTGGAGAGATATGCCTCTTGATTCTCCCTCTTTCTTGTTATTTTCTGATGGGAGAGATGCGGAAATACAGGATCCCATTCATTGAGAAGCCTCTCTATCGACTCTCTGTTATGAAGCATGAACTTAGAGTCTTCTGTATAATCGAACCGCAAAGTAGTGTTGAAACGACTATCTTCCCTGCACTTTCTTTCCTGATATCCTCATCAGGAGGTATTCCTGAAAGGCGATGTAGTTTTTTCCCTTGTCTATGTTGAGAAGATTTCTGAAGCTGTCTGTATTTCGAATGGACATCAGACAAGGAAACCTTCCTCCTGAAATCTTCAAGCTCCTTATTATCTATCACATTCTCAGACAAGAGGCTATCAATGTACTCTCTTCTTACCATCTGTTTCGAGAGGAACAGACATATTGTTAAAAAGATTTCTCTTCTATAAATCCATAAGAGTCAGTTTTATAAAGCAAAATGACATGTCATAGGATATGACACTCACAAACATAAGATGGCTAGGGCATTCCTCATTCCTAATCGAATCTGAGGATGGGATGAAGATATACATTGATCCTTTCAATACAGACGCTGAGACAATAGCTGATTGCATATTCATAACGCATACGCATTACGATCATCTCTCAATCAAAGATATCTTGAGAGTATCCAACAAAGAGACTACAGTCATTGCTCCTCTGGATGCAAAACCTAGCTTGGTAGATTTCTCAGGAAAGACAATATTTGTAGAGCCGAACAACTTCTATCAGCACGAGAACATAACAATAGAGACAAGACCCGCTTATAACATAAAGAATAGCTTTCATCCTATGAGCAATAATTGGGTAGGATATATTCTAGAGCTTGACGGGAAGAGGTATTATCATGCTGGAGACACAGACCTCATCGATGAGATCAAGGACATAAGAGACATCTTTGTCGCTATGCTCCCAGTTGGTGGGACATATACAATGGACGCAGAAGAGGCAGCAGAACTAGCTAATACAATAAGGCCTAGATATGCAATACCAATGCATTATGGTACTGTGGTCGGTGACGAGAAAGATGCTGAAAGATTCAAACGATTGTTCAATGGTGAAACAGTAATAATGAAGAAGGAATGATCATGAGGAAGAACAGGATCAGATTATCTTGTTCATCTCATTAACTCTCTTCTTGTGGTCTATAGAATTTCTGTATATGTTCCAGAAGACATTCTGTAGCCACGATACCCAATCTTCATCTTGTAACTCATACATTATGCTCATCTTCTGAGAAAGCTCTCCCTCCCTGTAATTCTCAGGCTTTTCTTCAAACTTGAATCTTGCGATCTCATCATCGAATATGAATCCTCTGAGGGGCTGGAATGAGTGCCTAACTTCCAGAAGACTGGGAAACTTATCCATGAGATGCCTTATCATGTCAAGGTTCTTCAACGAAGGTATATTTACACGCATGAGGACCCTTATATGCACCTTTCTTCTCAATAGCTGTTCAAAGATTTCACATATGGATTCGCCATCATCTCCCATCGTAAGGAAAGAAAGGTTTCCTGAGAAGCACAATAAGGATCTTCTCGTATCTCTCAACCGCCTCATAAGTTCATGGTCACAGAAATCTTTCTCGCCACTAAGATTATGTATACGAGCACTCTTTCTTCTATCATCAACAAACTGGTATACTTCTAAGAAATCAAAGTCATCCTTCTTTCTACCACTCTTTATGAGATCGAAAAGATGTTTCCGTAATTCATCAGCTCTGGAGATATCATGGCTTGTATAATATACTACCTTTAGGGCTCCATGGCTACCTTTCCTGAATATCTTTATATCTATCAGGCCTGTCCGATCCTTTATCCTCTTGAGATGTGACTCTGTACCACCCCAACTCTTGCCTAAAAAATTAGAAACCTCTTTTATGCTCCTTGGCTGTTCTTTTATGAAACCTATGAGCCTTTCTTCATCCATAACTTAACAAGATCTTCTCTATTTTTAATCTTTGTTATGATATGAAACTGAGAAGTACGAAAGTGAAACAAGATATTAGGAAAAATGGAACTTTACCCAAAGTCAGGTGATGAAACATGGAGTATGAGACTTATAATGAGATATATGATGAAATGGATGAAGATATGAGACATTACAATAAACAGATAAAAAAAGTCTGTCCTTTTGCTCAATACCAAGAGGTTGACGGAGACGATTCCTTGTTCTGCGAGGCTACAAACAGACTTTGCAGGGCAACCTCATTATGGAGATATGGAAGCCATGCAGACTTCAACATGCTGTATGGTAAATGCACAAAGAGAGGAGATGAAAGGAATGAGACTCCACAATCCCAAGAGCTTAGTATAGATGATTTCATATCAAAGATAGAGAAGAACCTTAACAGAGATGTGGACAACATAACATGAGTTCCTTTCAGGAAGTCAGGAAACGAGAATATTATGAGGGATGAGGTGTAGATCATGGGACATACAGCAGCAGAGTTCTTGTCAGAAGAAGAGTCTTTAAGACTAAGGACAGAATGGAAAGCCTACAGAAATGAAAGGATGAAAGAGATATCAGACATTGTCAACAATAATCCCATAGATATTAATGATGTAGAGATAGGAGATACATTGAGGATATATCATCCCCTTGATGAGCTTACGGGAGTCACAGAACAATATCCAAGGTACGAACCTCAGAAGATAAGAAGATTGTTCTCGATACATTCAGGACTATATGATGTGAGGATGCACCCCTTATCTTTCAAAAATAGATTCCATGTCTACAACAAGAGAATGAACCAAGTCAGGATCGATAGTCCAAAGAAGATGGATTGGCTACCATACTACATAGACATTAAGTTTTTTGAGAAATTATGATGAATGATTCACCAAAGCTCGTTCTCTTTCATGGGCTGTGGCACGATTCTGTCCATTCTGGAAAACAGCTTCAAAATTCTCCAACATTTATAAGCAAGATGCTGTCCGCCAATGAAATCTATGATTTCATGTGCAGACAAGTCTTTTGTCTTGCACCGTAGGGCGCTAAAGCAAACCAGGTCTGCGAACTTTGTTCATCCTAAACAAAGCACCCCAGACAACGCATTCTTTCAAAAATGAAAAGAAAATATCTGAAAATGGGTTATCCCGCGGAGCAAGCTCCGGGGTACAAGACAAATCAGAAGAATGTCTGTACAGTTGAATTTCATTCAACTTGTATTACACCCAAGCCGTAATAAACCAAGGAATTTTGACCTGATGATATTTTTCCAGATAATCATGCCACAGCTCACTCTTTCAAAAACATATTTAAATCATACATCATTACTTGAGATTCATGTACAGGACACATACTTGCGGAGAGCTCAGAAAGGAAGACAATGGTAAGAGGATCACACTTTCTGGTTGGGTAGTCAATCCTAAGAACCATGGAGGCATCATATTCACATATCTTAGAGATAGGTATGGGAAGACACAGCTTGTAGTAGATTCTAAAGAGAAAGACCTTTTCAAGAAAGCATCTGAGCTCAGGAGAGAGGATGTCATAAGGATAGAGGGCAGTGTCAGAGAAAGACCTAATGACATGGTCAATAATGATATGAGTACAGGAGAGATAGAAGTCCTTGTAGATAATATAGAGATATTGAACAAGTCAGAGAATCTGCCTATAGAGATAGATGGAGAAATCAACACTTCTGAAGAGATGAGGCTGAAGTACAGGTATCTTGATCTCAGAAGAGATGTGATGAAGGACAATCTGATGCTGAGGCATAAGGTGATAACAGCAGTCAGAGAATACTTCAACAAGAATGATTTCATGGAAGTGGAGACACCTTCTCTGATCAAATCCACTCCTGAAGGAGCAAGAGACTATGTTGTCCCAAGCAGGGTCAATCCAGGAAAGTTCTATGCTCTACCTCAGAGTCCACAACTCTATAAACAGATACTCATGATATCAGGAATTGATAGGTATTACCAGATTGCAAGATGCTTGAGAGATGAGGATCTCAGAGCAGACAGGCAACCTGAGCACACTCAGGTAGATTTTGAGATGAGCTTCGCTACATCTGATGAGATAAGAGACATGGTTGAAGGCATGTGCAAGCACGTCTTCAAGAAAGTGCTAGGAAAGAAGATAGATGACTTCCCAGTGCTCTCTTACAAAGAAGCGATGGAAAGGTTTGGAAGCGACAAACCAGATCTCAGGTACGATCTCGAGCTCACTGATGTTACAGACCTGGCCCACAAGACGGAGTTCAAGATATTCAAAAGTGCAGAGAAAGTATCATGCATTGTAGCAGATAAGGATTACTCCAGGAGAGAGATTGATGAACTTACCGAGATCGCTAAGAAGCAGGGTGCGAAAGGTCTTGCCTATGCAAAAGTCGTAGGAGGAAAACTAGATTCTGGTATAGCGAAATTCATAGGGAACATAACTGATGATGTCATCAAGAGAAGCAAAGCAGAAGAGGGAAGCACCATATTCTTCGTTGCTGATGATGAGAAGATAACTCTTGAGACACTCGGCGAAATAAGGAAGAAGATTGCACAGGATCTGGACCTCATCGAGAAAGACAGTTTCAAGTTCTGTTGGGTCAAAGATTTCCCGCTTTTCGCATGGAACGATGAAGACAAGAGATGGGAGCCAGAGCACCACATGTTCAGCATGCCCAAACCCGAGCATATTGATGATTTCGAGAAAGACCCTTCTAAGGTCAAAGGTGACCTCTGGGACCTTGTTCTGAACGGTACAGAGCTTGCCTCAGGAAGCATCAGAGTATCCAATCCAGAGATACAGGAAAGGATAATGAACCTGATAGGCATAAAGAAGGAAGAGGCTGAGAGGAAATTCGGCTTCTTACTGGAAGCATACAAATATGGTGGTCCTGTTCATGGAGGGATGGGCATAGGAGCAGACAGGCTAGTAGCACTGATGGCTGGAACGAACGATATAAGAGAAGTCATAGCATTCCCTAAGAATAAGGCTGCTCAGTGTCCTATGGATGCTTCACCTAGTGCCATAGACGAGAGACAGCTTGAAGAGCTCGGGATAAGCATAAGAACCGATAAAAATAAGTAAGCAAAGGTCTGTGTGTAACCATGAAGGAAGAAGATGCATTCCATGAGCTCATAAGGATTCTGAAGACTAGGTTCGGCAAGCTTAAGTCCCATAACAAGAAGAAGCAGACTATAGAGCTAAAGCTCAACAAGAGTCAAGGCAGGAAGAAAAAGTTTAGGATTGGGATTGCCAGCGACATAGAGGGCGCTACCGATAATTCTATCTCTGCTGCGCAGAAGATGAGAAAGGAAGGTGTTGAATCTATCATAATTGTAGGAGATTGCTACGAGAATCATGAGATAAGACCATCCCCTATGTATCCTGGGCAGACTGATAAGAAGAAGCAAATGAAAGAAGGCCTTGAACCATTCCTGAGGCTTAAAGTACCTACATATGTAGTACCTGGAAATCATGAGAATTCTAAGATATATCACGATATCATAAAAGAACTAAGAAAAAAATTCCCTCTGGTAAAGGACATGCATAAGAAAAGGCTCATCATGAAAGGATTCGGTGTTGTTTTCCTAGGAGGATACCATATATCCAAAATGACAGACCCTGAAGGTTTCGTTCTTGACGAACATGATTATGAATGGGTAGATAAGAGCGTTAAAGAGATCAAGAAGAAGGGATTGCCGGTAGTTCTGATAACCCACGGACCACCTCTCTCTCCTGGCATGTTGGATTTTCTTCCTTTCTTCGGGAATGTAGGTGATGAAGTGCTTAGTGATATAATATCCTCATTCGATGGTGACCTGATGAATCTTCATGGGCACATACACGAGAAGAGCGGAGAGAGGTATATGTTTGGAGATAACATTTCTATAAACATATCATCGATAACCAATTTCAGCAATCCAAGGTTCTCTAATTCTGCAGTACTTGATATAGAGGAGAAAAGGATAGTATACAGAGAGATATGAACTGTTCACCATAAGAGGCGCATCACTATTATCATGAACAGAGCGAGAGAGCATGATGCGAAGAATATCATATACTCATATAATGAACCTGTCTTGATATTACCCTTCACTTTCAGCTTCAGAGGATAGAATGGGAAGACTCCTTTCTTTGTCATCCCATCAAGGAGTATATGAGATATATATCCAATGAGAAAACCCAAAGATACATTACTGCTTAGCTGTAGTTCTACAAGCAGGTAAAGAAGGAAAGCCATCAGTATGGAATGGAATATCCCTCTGTGTTCCACAAGCTTGTGAACTTTCTTGTTCTTACCCACTTTCGATGTTCTGCAATCTATATCTGGTAAGAGTGAGCCTATTATCACAAGGATAAGGAAGATCAGATTACTATCAGGAGAGATAAAGAGCATCATGAAAAGGCTCAGCAAAAGTCCTCCAGCAACATGTGTGAAGAAAAGCATAGGCATGAGTTTGGCAAAGTTTTTATAAGGATTTTCATTACTTCGAGACATGGCAAAGAAAATATCTCCTGAGACTGCATCATCCATAGGTGAAGCGATAAGCAAGGGTCAAGGCGAAGTGACCATAAAAGGTTGGGTATATAGAGAGAGAGGAAGCAATAAGCTCAAGTTCATCATACTTAGGGATTCTACAGGAAAGATACAATGTGTGATTGAGAAAGATGTTCTAGGAGAAGAGAAGTTCAATATAGCAGATAAGCTCCAGATTGAAGCTTCCATGGTGATCAGAGGAGAGATCAAGAAAGATGATAGGGCTCCAACAGGATATGAATTGAAGGTTTCAGACTTTGAGGTTGTAGGTAAATCAGATAACTTCCCTATCGGAAAAGATTTTTCAGAGGAGTATCTCCTTGATGTACGGCACCTTTGGATTAGGAGCACCAAGATGGCTGCTATCATGAAGATAAGGAGCAAGGTGTTCGGCGCCATACATGAGTACTTCAGAAACAATGGTTTCTATGAACACCATTCACCGATATTCATGAGCTCACAAGCTGAAGGTGGAAGCACTCTCTTTTCTGTGGACTACTTCGGAAAGGAGGTCTACCTTGCCCAGACCTGGCAGCTACACGCAGAGGCGATGATATTCGCACTTGAGAACATATACTGTATTGCTCCCTCATTCAGAGCAGAGAAATCAAAGACAAGCAGACATCTGACTGAGTACTGGCATGCAGAGATGGAGATGTCGTGGTGCAATTTTGATGATGTGAAGGACCATGGTGAATCTTTGATCAAACATGTCGTAAAGAAAGTCCTAGAGGAGAATGAGCAGGAGCTCAAGGATCTCAAGAGGGATACAAGCAAACTGAAACCGACTGTTGACAAAGAGTTTGTAAGAATGACATATGATGAAGCTCTCAAGATACTAAAAGAAAAGTGCAATATGGATATAGAGTGGGAAAAAGACTTGAGGACTGTGGAAGAAGAGAAACTTACGAAACTCTATGATGTACCTGTAATAGTAAGCAATTATCCTAAAGATGTGAAAGCTTTCTATATGAGAGAGGTTGATGGTAATCCTGATGTTGTGGAAGGATGCGATTTCTTAGCTCCTGAAGGTAATGGCGAGATCATTGGAGGATCTCAAAGAGAACACAACATAGAAAAGATAAAGGAAAGACTAAAAGAGGAAGGAGAAGACATAAGCAAGTATGAATTCTATCTGGACACAAGAAGGTATGGCTCGATACCTCATGGAGGTTTCGGTCTGGGTGTAGAGAGGCTGATAAAGTGGATATGCGGTCTTGATAATATAAAAGATGCTATAGCTTTCCCAAGAACAATGCAGAGACACTATCCATGATCAGGATAGAGAGATGATAGATTGGATATCGAGAAGAAGATAGCAGAAAAGGATAAGTACAGAGAGATACAGAAGCAAAAGATCCTGAAAGAACTATTGAAACTGGAGATCATAAATAATTTTACCGAATCTCCAAATACATTCTCAGTAGCAAAAGAGATGATTGATGATAAACTTGATACAATTTCTGAGCAGATGCTGGAGTATTCTCTTATCTCCAAGAATCTTGATGAAGCAACAGATTATCTTATCCCTGCACTTTGTTTAAATGATGATCTTGAGTTTAAGGACAGATTCGAATTATATAGCCAATACATCTGCTTCTCTGATGGTAATGTATGCCGTATCCAAAGGAACAGTCTAGATATAAAGGTGAATGATATGGTTAAAGGCATATATGAGAAAGCATTCTACGAATGCAAGAAAATAGTAAAAGATAATAAATATAATGAAGAGAAGCAATGATTCACTTCATTATCGAGGCTATTACAACTCCACCCGCCAGATAAACCATTACATTTTCTGCAAACCATGCTACTATTAGCATGTTAGGTGCTGCAAGGAACAAATAGTTGTGCAGCATCATCGGTATACCAGAGACAAATACAAGGAATACACCATACAGTAGGCCTTTCACCCACTTCTTGTGTGGAGCATGCCCATGTATCGACACTCTCACCATATGGTAGAAGAATACGAAGATGAAACCTATGAAGAATGAGACAAGCGCAGAGTACAAGAAGAATGATCCCGGTACTTGACCTGCGACAGGAGATACAAGATCTCCCCATGTTGACTTGTAGTCAACATGTGTGAAATAGAACCTGTTTATCGTCATATTGAAGAATCTCACAAGCTCTGCTATTACAGTAAAGAACAGCGCTGCAAGGAGACCTCTTGGAATATCAAAGTCCAAAGAATGTTCAAACTCCTCTATATTCCTTATGAAGAATCCTATCGGCCCTTCATGCTTCTTCTTTGGTGCAGGAGCTGAGGAAAGTTTTGAGCTTCTTCTCGACTTATCAGTCTGTTTTACACTTTTTGATGATTTTGATGTCTTTGATACTGAAGGAGAGACAGATTTTCTTGAAGCTTTGTTCTCTCTTTTAGAAGGTTTTTTCTTCATTGATTGTGGTGCACTTGATGCTGTCTTAGATGGCTTAGAAGCTTTTTTGGTCTTTCTAGCAGCAGGAGATTTTGTAGATCCTTTAGCTGTTGTCTTTTTAGATTTCGGAGAACTTGCTGATGTCTTTTTCGTAGATTTCTTTCCCGGCATTTACACCCCACCTCATTGACGATATCTATATCTACAGGGTGGATTATTTAAATAATTTCCTGTTTTGTCATCACATAGGTGTTAACCCGTCTTGATTTTCTACTCTGATGCTAGTGTTCATAAAAGTTTTTAAAGAAAGCTAGTAGCTAATAACCCGGGGTATGCATATTGGCAGAAGGAGAAAGCAAAACAAGTAATAAAGCAAAGTCTGGAAACGAATCTTCTAAAGATTATGAAGTGATCAGAGAAGATGAAGATACTATAATAAAACTCAACTATGAAGACTCTTTCTCCGTTCCTTCTATTGAGGATAGTGAGACTTGCATGTCAAGAGTCATTGACATACTCACTCAAGTAAGCAATGCGACAAAAATTGTATTCGTACAGAAAAGAGATTACGAGTATGATTATACACAGACAAAGATATTGCATGAGATATCTTCCATATACACAAAGTTCGTCAAAGACAAGAAGATATTCACTCTTTCTAACATTGGTGATGATGCCTATGCTAACAACGCATACGCAGAGCTACAGAAGATAATCTTCGATGATCTCAAGAAGGATCCAGTAGGAGCGTTTGTCCATCTTACAAGGATAAGAAGACGCGAGCAGATGAAGCTGGAGAACATACACAACAAGAAAGAGCAACAGAAGATTGATCGATATATCAAAGTGTTGAGTGAGGCAATAAGGTTCCTCGAGAATAGCAGACTCATAACGATATGCAGGCCATACCTCCAAGGTCACAAGGTAGGCACCAGAGAAGTATATAGGGAGATCTTCAATCCAAGCATAAAACCTGATTTCATGCATACAAAGTTGATGTCTGCATATCCCAGGAATGGTGTAGAGTTAGATAGCTACATGGTAGGGAATACCGAAGTGACAATATTTGACCTTCCAGGGAATGTACAGAATCTTTATCATATCACACCTCCAGAGTTCAAGCTTGAAGAGGAAGAGTACGAGATTCTCGACTCAGCAAGGAATATACTAGCTGAACACAAGCCTGAAAAGAATGATTTCGTCAATCCAGAAAGGATGAGAGAGATATTTCTTAATGTGGGCATTGACCTGATAACTGAACTAGTTGAACAGAAAGGTATAGAACTACCTGATGATAAGATAGAAGAACTTGCCGCAATACTTGTCAGATACACAGTAGGATTCGGTCTTATAGAAGTACTGCTTGCTGATGATGAGATGCAGGACATCTCAGTCAATAGCCCTCTTGGTCACGTACCGATATACATTGTACATGGTACGTATGGTGACTGTGTGACAAACATAATGCCTTCTAGGAGCGAGTCTGAATCATGGGCATCGAAGCTCAGACTTATCTCGGGACGCCCTCTAGATGAGGCTAACCAGATACTGGACACTGAGCTGGAGCTTCCTGGAGCTTCTGTTAGAGTATCAGCGATAACAGAACCTCTTGATCCTTCTGGGCTTGCATTCTCCTTCAGGAAACATCGTGATAAGCCATGGACGCTTGTACTTTTCATGAAGAATAAGACAATCTCTCCGCTGGCAGCAGGTCTTATCAGCTTCCTCGTAGATGGTACAAGAAGCTTTCTCATCTGCGGAACAAGAGGTTCAGGTAAGAGTAGCTTCTTAAGCAGTGTGATGATAGAGATTATGAGAAGGTACAGGATAATAACTATAGAAGATACTCTCGAGCTTCCGACGCCTGCAATGAGGAAATTAGGATTCAACATACAACCTATGAAGGTCGCTAGTGCACTCGCAAAAGGATCCAATGAGATGCCTGCAGATGATGGTATAAGAAGTACACTAAGGCTTGGAGACTCATCACTTATTGTGGGAGAGGTAAGGAGTACTGAAGCGAAAGCGCTATATGAAGCTATGAGAGTCGGAGCGGCTGCAAACGTTGTCGCTGGAACCATACACGGTGATTCTCCATATGGTATATTCGATAGGGTAGTCAATGACATAGGAGTCCCGAAGACATCTTTCAAGGCTACAGATATATGCGTCATCGTCAACCCTATAAAATCAGCAGACGGACTACATAGAATAAGAAGAGTCACACAGATAACAGAAGTAAGAAAGGATTGGGATGAGGATCCTAACAAGGAAGGCGGTTTTGTAGACCTGATGAAATACAACGCAGATACCGATACCCTAGAGCCCACCGATGAGCTCATCAACGGAAACTCAGAGATACTCAAGATGATAGCTGCCAATATCAGCGACTTTGTTGGTGACTGGGATGCGCTCTGGGAGAACATAGAGACTAGAGGTAAGATCAAGGAACTCCAGTTGAATAAGGCATTAGAGGTTGAGGATGATGATATGTTCGAAGCAGAATTCTCGATTAGATGCAACGATATGTTCCACAAGATAACAGAACAGGTCAAGAACAGCACTGGAAAGATAAACCACGAAGAGATCCTTCTGCGATGGGAAGACTGGCTGGACAGAGAGACAAGGAAGAGACAGAAAAGGAGACAGAGCGAAGAAAGATTCGGCAGTGATGACAATCCTGATCAGATGGAAGAGAAGATATATGGAAACGAAGGATGATCCATTATGAAGATAGCTATTTTTGGAGGAAGCACAACGCATGGTAAAGGAGACCCAAAGAATGGAGGATGGGGGAATCTTCTTAGACAACACTATGAAGGGAAGAACCAAAGAGATACAGTATTCGTATTGGGTATTCCAGGCGAGACAACTGAAGGTCTAAAAAGACGCATTAAGCAAGAATGTGAAGCAAGGGAGATCAGTGGAAAAGATATCATCCTGATTGCTGCAGGGACTAATGATTCAAGAGAAGACAAGGATGGATACAAGGAAATAGATGAGAAGACTTACCGGAAAAATCTAAGTGAGATAATAGAAAAAGCAAAAGAATTTACCAGAAATATCATCATTGTCGGACCTTCAAAAGTCGATGAAGATAAGACAAGACCATTCAAAGGATTGTTTTACTACAATAAATCGTTGCATAAGTATAACGAATATATGAAAGAGTTATGCCAGAAGATTAATACACCATTCATAAACAACATTTCACATAATCCAAGCCTAAGTGATGGACTTCATCCCGATAAGAAAGAACATAAGCTGAGGTATGAGAAAATCAAGAATTCTATAGAGAGAATATTAGACACACCCAAAACTTAATATATAAAAGAAGCTGAAATCGTCATAACGGCTAAGATGTGTGTGTTATGGCTCTCTCAGGAAAAGAGAAAGAACTTGCAAGCAAGGTAGAGAACAAACTGAAGAAAGAGCTCTCTACAACCACTTCTCCTAAGAAGAATGACAAGAATAGTGAAGACATCTCTCCAGAGGTAGTAAGCAAGGACTATGATGAATTCAAGCAAGAGAACATGCCTAAGCAGTTCGGGCTCTTCGAGAAAGCATGTAAGATCTCGGAAGGCATCATGACAGCACCTCCTGATAAGGAGATCAAAGAAAAGCTTGAAGAGAGCATAGAGACATGCCACCTCAAAGTCACCCCTGAAAGCGCTACAGGTTTTGTATATGTTGGATCGATGGCAGTCCTTGTTGCAACTGTTTTGCTAGGAGGATTCATCTCGATGCTCATGTTCATAAACGATAATACGAGAGATCAAGCTGCAGATTTCTTCCTTTTCGGTGCCATGATGGGCCTTATACTAGCCATGATGGCGTTCTTCCAGATTAGAAGTGCGCCGATTAATATGGCTAACAGATGGAGGATGAAAGCCAGCAATAATATGATAATATGTGTCTTCTATATCGTTACATTCATGCGCCACAGCTCAAACCTTGAGAACGGGTTAAGGTTCGCAGCAGAACATGTCGGATTCCCTCTCTCTTTAGATCTTAAGAGAGTGATATGGAACATGGAGACTGGAGAGTACTCATCAATTACAGAGTCGATGGATGCATATCTGGAAGGATGGAAGGAGTACGCACCAGAGTTTGTGGAGTCCGTAAGACTCATTGAATCCTCGCTTCTTCAAGGAAGTGAGGAGAGAAGAATAGAGACCCTTGATAAAGCTCTTTCAAATATACTCGAACAGACGTATGAGAAGATGCTTCATTATGCACACAATCTACAAGGCCCACTGAGTAATCTTAACATGCTAGGAGTTATATTACCTGTTCTTGGTATGGTAATACTCCCTTTAGTAGTTAGTATGATGGATGTAGAGTGGTATTATCTTGTAGGATTATACAACATAATCCTATTCATAGCAGTATTCAGTATGGGAACCAAGATTTTGAATACAAGACCTAATGGATATGGCGACACTACAGAAGAGAATGCAAAAAAGAAAGAGACTATAGATATTGATTTAGGAATTTCAAAGATCAGTCTCAAACCATCAAATATATCTTTTATTATAGTTGGACTTTTCCTGCTTATTGCGTTCTCGCCCATGATAATAAACAATGTTAATCCTGACTTTGATCAACAATTTTCAGATTACGGCGCAAGAACATTCACATTATATCACGATGTATTCGAAGAGATAAGATTATTAGACTATAGGACAAGAGATGGAAGGACAGAAGGTCCCTTTGGTATACTCGCAACATTGGCAAGCCTTGGTTTTACTCTTGCTGCAGGTCTGGGTCTGGGCTTGTATTACAAGCTTAAATCTTCTGATGTAATAAAGATAAAACAAAGAACAAAGAAGCTTGAGGATGAGTTTGCTGGCTCATTGTTCCAATTAGGAAACAGACTTGAGGATGGATATCCCACAGAGATTGCATTAGGAAAAGTCAGTGAGACCTTGGAAGGATCTCCCTCTGGTGAATTCTTCAAGAAGGCTGCAGACAATATACAAAGGCTAGGGATGGATGTAGAAGATGCCATCTTCAATGAGAACACGGGTGCCATAAAGGATTTCCCTTCCTCTTTGATTGCAAGTACTATGAAGGTCCTTGTAGAGTCTGCAAAGAGAGGGCCTACAATAGCAGCACAGGCTATGGTTAATGTCTCCACTTACATAAAGGAGATACATAAAGTAGACGAAAGACTTCGTGATCTCATGAGTGAAACTCTAGCATCTATGAAGTCTCAGATAAAGATGCTTACACCACTTATCTCTGCGATAGTTGTGGGTATAACATCCTTGATTATACAGATTTTGGGACATATAGCACAACAGGGACAGGATCTTGAAGAAGGTGTAGGAGGAGCAGGGGGAATGGCTGCAGACATGTTCGGAGAAGGAATTCCCACATATTATTTCCAGATTGTAGTCGGTATATATGTTGTGCAGATTGTTTACCTTCTTACTAAGATAGTAAATGGTATAGAGAACGGTTCTGACAAGATGTCTGAAGATTATCAGATGGGCATAAATCTTACCAAATCAACGCTTGTATATACGTTCATAACTGGAGCAGCAACATTAGGATTCACTCTACTTGCAATAATGATACTCATTGACTGATGCTTTCAAGAATTACCGATGGATCCTTTCCCTTATAGAGAATTTTGAATGTTGCATCCAAGATAGGATATCTTTCTAATGTTTTCCTTTTTCTCAGAGCAGCGATAGTATGGTATCCCTCAGCAGTTTTTTTCTCGTTTTTAAGGATATCCAAAGATTCAGCAACCGACCTACCTTCTCCTAATTTCTTACCAAGATACCTATTCCTTGTATTGCCTGTAGTGCTTGTTATATAATCGCTCCAGAAAGGCACACCCATATCTCGTCTTTTCGAGTGAGATATCTCTCTTGCAATCTCTCTACACTCATATGCTCCTTTTGAGATTAGAATTGACTTCGTAGAGTTAGGAAACCCCATCCCTTCCATAATACCCACAGATATAGCAACCACATTCTTGAGAGCCGACAATGCTTCATAGAATACCACATCTGATTTACCTTCAGTCTTAAGGTATCTTGAGTCCAAGAGACTCCTAAGCCCATTCCTGAATCCAATATCAGATGACACTATATCTGCATGGAAGATACCCTTCTTCCGTATGAAGTCTGACGCAATCATGCCTCCTGAGATCATTGCATACTTTGATTCTGGAAACTTTTCTGATACAATCTCTGAAACGAATCTGCCCTTCGATGATTCAATCCCTTTCGAACAATTCAAGATATGGGACGCGGAGACTCCTTTCAAGATATCCCTTATGCTCTTTACAGGGACTGAGATCACTGTAAGATCCCCATCCCTAATCTCTTTCACAGGGATAATGTTATCAGCCAACCTTATGCTCTTGAAGAAATACTTATGCCCCTTTGTTCTCATCATGTGTGATATGAGATCCTCATCCTTATCGTATATGAAGACACGTGAATCCGGTGAGTTCTGTGCCATGTGTTGCGCCATAGCAGTGCCGAAAGAACCCGCGCCAAGCACCATGATATCATTAAACATGTCATATCATTTCATGCATATGTTTAAATGTTTATCGGCATACAGCAGAGTCTCACATAAGAACGAATTCATGTGTATATGCTGAAACGATCCTCTTCGCACATTATCATCATCACAATATCTTCATTATTTCTTTGTGCATTTCGCAGAGTGTTTATATCTGCCTCTGATGCAAGACATCTCTTGTATGGATGAGTGTGGAACATCAAGATTGTTTCATCATCACAAGGCTCATGTCGTACATGAGTGAATGACTGTTCGAAGATCTCTGGCTTGTATGCATCTTCAAGTATATATCTATTACCATCCCTCTCACCCCTTATACAGAGTGTTGTCTCAACATCAGGATTGTCGTGCCATGCATCAGTCGCAGTCTCTAGAGTGTTTCCTAGGAACAATAATTCAAGACCTTGTGTCCGTAGCACATGACCTTCAGGAGACTCTGATCTTATCTGTCCAGAGATTACATTATGCATAGGAAAACCTATGAAGATATAAGAGAGCATCAGAAGTGAGAGGAATATTGACCCTGGAATTATTACCAACATTCTCTTCTTTCTCCTTGAGAGTTCTTCGTCTCTCTCATCATCTCTAATATCTTCTTCAATATCCTTCATCTCTTCGAGATCATCATAGATATCCTTCATATGAATTCATATGAATTCCATATATTTAAAGGATATTCCCATGAAAAAGTTGTATAGAAACCATGAAAAAAGTGGGACGGATGAAATCAGATTTTTTGTAAAAAACGCAAATCAAAATTTGATTGCGCGCAGATAACTGGTTATCTTGCGTTTGGTAAAAAACAATGTGTTTCGCTACGCTCAAGCACATAACAAAAGAGAAACATGGGACGGATGGGATTTGAACCCACGACATCTACGTCTTCAGCGTAGCGCTCTCCCAGTCTGAGCTACCGTCCCAAAGAATATT
>CAZMXQ010000010.1:0-19936 GCA_964570335.1 uncultured Methanosarcinales archaeon | reverse complement strand
CCTAGCAACGCACTCTTTTAAAAATGAACCAAGGAATTTTGACCTGATGCTGTTTTTCCAGGTAATTATGCCACAGCCCATGGCAAAAGAAAGATTTTAATATCTTTTGTCCAATAAATGGATCAGGTGATTACTATAAGGATATTAATTTTCAATCTCGGAAGTTCATCTCTGAAAAGCGAGCTTTTTGACATGCCATCTGAGAAAAGTCTTTTCTCGGCACACATCGAAGGAATAGGAACTGATGGTTCTGTGCAGAGATACTATGCTGTGGATGGTGAAGAGGAAGAGACTAGGCAGATAAAGTCCCTCAAAGAGGGTATAAAGAATACACTCAAAGCGTTGTTACGTCTCAAGGTTATAGAGTCATGGAAGGAGATAGATGCCATCGGGCATAGGCTTGTGCATGGCGGTGATTACTTCAAAGAAGCAGCTCTTGTGAATAACAGTACTATAAGCTACATAAAGATATTTAGCGATCTTGCGCCACTCCATAATCCGAACCAGCTCAATGGCATAGTATCATGCAAGTCATACATACCCAACATAAGACAGGTTGCGGTGTTTGATACAGCATTCCATCAGACGATACCAGAGAAAGCACACATGTATGCACTCCCTCTTGATTATTATAAGAAGCACAAGATAAGGAAATACGGTTTCCATGGTACTAGTCATAAATACGTATCATCTGAGGCAGAGAAGCTACTCAAGAAAAAGAATACAAAGATAGTCACTTGTCATCTAGGAAGCGGATCTTCTATAACAGCTGTAAAGAATGGGGAGTCTGTAGATAACTCCATGGGTTTCACGCCTCTTGATGGTCTTCCTATGGGAACACGAGCAGGCAGTGTCGATCCTTCAGTGCCTCTGTATATGATAAAGAAGCTTAAGATGAAGCCTGATCAGGTAGAGGAAGTGTTGAATAAGCAGTCTGGCTTCTTAGGGCTGACGCAGATGGTTTCAGATCTCCGGGATGTACACGGTCTGAGTGAGAAGAATAATCCTAAGGCTGTTGTGGCCCTTGATATGTTCGTCCATAAGATAGTATCTTACATAGGAGCTTATTCTGCCATAATGGAAGGAATAGATTCTATCGTGTTTACAGGAGGGATAGGGGAGAATGATGTCTCTATAAGATCCCATGTATGCGAGAAGCTAGGATATCTTGGAGTTAAGCTTGACAAGAGAAAGAATAAGTCTAACGAACAGCAGATACAATCATCTTCTTCTAAGGTGAAACTATTTGTTATACCCGCACATGAAGAGCTCCAGATTGCGAGGGAGACATATGGGAAAGTAAAACCTTTCATCAAGTGAAAAGTTTTCATGTAGTCTTTGCATTTGTGTCCTTATGCACATTTCTAACGGGTTTGTCCCAAAAAAAGCGGTTTTGTATACTGTCCTACTGGGTGCAAGAAAGTCACCTTTCTGCACAAAGATAGACAGCATCTATCTTTTGTGTCCCGTAGGGAGCAACCCCTCCCAGTCAGTATTCATGCGCGATTAAGAATAAAGAAAAATCCAAAGAAAGGATTTTTCTAACATTCCAACCAAGTTTGGAATGAATCCCGCAACTGATGACTCAAGATAAAGTTACTTTATCTGCACAATTAAGCTCTGCTTGATTTGTGACTACGGACAGTATACTCTTTCTACTATTTTGGACAAACCCATTCTAACTTAAAATTTAAAAAGGCAAGACGCATAACCATGAAAATATCATTTTATGGGGTGTTCCAATGGTTGATGATAAGAAGAGCAAGATGCAGAAAGACGAAGAGAAGCTTGTTTTCAAGAGAGAGAATGCGTGGACTGTCTTAGGTAAGGATAAGGAGAAGAAAGTCATGGATTTTTGTGAGGAGTACAAGGATTTCATGGGTGTTGCAAAGACAGAGAGGACAGCTTCTGAGAATATCAGGAAGACCCTTGAGAAGAATGGCTTCAGGAGCATAGATGAGGTCAAGTCTGCAAAGCCGGGCGATAGGCTATACAAGCAGGTCAAATCGAAGACACTCATAGCTTTTGTAGTCGGCAAGAATATGGAAGAGTTCAGGATTATTGGCAGTCACCTTGATTCTCCGAGAATGGACCTCAAGCCCTTCCCTGTGGGTGAAGAGTCTGGCTTAGGGATGATGAAGACACATTACTATGGAGGAATAAAGAAATACCAATGGGTGAACCATCCTCTAGAGATGCATGGTGTGGTGCATACATCATCTGGAAAGAAAGTGGAAATAAATGTAGGCTCAAGACCTGAGGATCCGAAATTCATTATACCTGATCTGTTGCCGCACCTTGCGAAGAAGCAGATGGAGAGGGACTCAAAGACAGTTGTCGAGGGTGAAGAGCTTAATGTGCTTGCTGGAAGTATTCCTGTCGATGACGAGAACATCAAGAACAAGGTAAAGCTTTCTCTGCTGAAGGAGCTAGAGGATAAATATGGTGTCACAGAAGAGGATTTCTGCTTTGCTGAGATAGAACTTGTGCCTTCAGTGCAGCCTGTTGATATCGGTTTTGACAGATCACTCATAGGAGCATATGCACATGATGACAAGGTATGTGCGTATACATCATTGCAAGCTCTCCTTGAGTCTGACAAACCTAATAGCACAGCAATAGCTTTCTTTGCTGACAAGGAAGAGATAGGATCAGTGGGTAATACTGGCGCTGCAAGCTTAGTTCTGAACAATTTTGCGTATGACTATGCTGATCTTACAGGGGTAAAGTCCTCTCCTGTCTCACTCTTGGAGAATGCTAAAGCTATCTCAGCGGATGTGACTGCAGGTGTCAATCCAAACCATAAGGATGTCCATGATCATACAAATGCATCTTTCATTGGTGGAGGCGTATCTGTAGAGAAGTATGGGGGATCAGGAGGCAAGTATGTCTCTAATGACACCCATGCAGAGTTCATGGCGTTCATAAGGGATATAATAAAAGAACATAATGTACCTTGGCAGACAGGAGAGCTTGGGAAAGTGGATCTTGGCGGTGGTGGAACTATCGCGATGTTCATGTCAAGATACGGGATGGATTGTGTTGATATAGGTCCATGTGTGCTTGCTATGCATTCACCTTGTGAGATTGTCTCGAAGGCAGATATATACTCAGCGTACATGTTGTACAAAGGATTTTTTAGGACATGATGGGATGATGTGATCTGATGAAAGTGAAGGATAGTATAAATATGGGTAATCTATGGAAGGATGTGAAGACTTCTTTGAAGAAGATGTCTGATCATCTTGTCGTATCTGCGGCATCTGCTTCCATGGATGCACTACTTATATTGTTTGCTGCAGGTTTCACCTTGAGTTCTTTCTTCCGCTCGATATATGATGATGCGTTGAGCATCTTACATTTCTATACTGAGCATCGTGCAGGTGCATCTACAGAAGAGCTGTTAGAGATCATACCTTCACAAGAGGCTTTGTATGGTATGGTAGGTAATATAGTCTTCAATGCGACAATCTTTTTCGTGATAATATGGGTCCTCTGGGTATTGATGCAGTCGGTATCATGGCATCTAGTATATCGTGTGGGGGAGCACCAGAAGGGGCCTATGTTGAAGAATTATATGAAGCGTTTCGCTTTGTCTAGCATTCCTCTCTTTGTATTCTCTTACATCAGTCTAGCTGTGTTCGCTCTCATGGTCTTGTCTCCTATAGTATTCGGAGCTATACGTCAGAGCATATTGATCGTGAATGTCATAAGCTTCTTATCAATGATATATCTCTATGTTTTCTTCGTATTATTCTTGCTCTTATCATCACTGACTTACGCATCAATCTTCCACAAGAAGGGCAGTGCTAAAAGCTACAAGAAGGAGGTTTTCATGGTATTCAAGAGGAAGAGATTCTTCATCATGGCTGGCTTCACTCTCTTGATGCTAGCTCTCTTCATACTCTCTGACAACATATTACCCCTTCTACAGGAGTTCCCATTCGTGCTCTATTTTGTCGATGCAGTCGTCAAGTTTGGCCTCATAATATTGTTCAAGATGGTCATCATAAGCCAGCACGAGAGGATGACAGGGCATCACAATGAGTAATAGCTCTAAATATTCAAATTCTCAAGTTTTCTCTTCTCTGCTAGGATGTTATCTTGTCTTATACTGCCTTAAACTACCTTAATGTCATGATTATAATATAGAATGACAAATAGTTTTCTACAAAGATAAGAGGTGTTATAATGTATAAGGAAAATGATCTGAAGATTGTGTCTCATCTTAGAGAAGATTCGAGGATGAGTCTTACACAGATAAGCAGAAGGACGGGTATACCGGTAAGCACTATATTTGAGAGGCTTAAGAGCAGGGCCCATGATATAGTGAAGAAGAATACATGCATCATAGATTTCAGTAAGATAGGAATGCATGCAAGAGCTAAGATAGCCATCAAAGTCAATCCGAACCAAAGGGATGAGCTGAGAGGATTCTTAGAGAAGAATAGGAATGTCAATTCTCTGCTGAAGATAAATAATGGGTTTGATTATATGATAGACATAGTCTTCTCTAATCTTAAGGAGCTCGAGGAATTCTGCGAATTATTGGACTCCAGTTTCAGGATAAAGACTAAGCAGGTATATTATGTGATAGAAGAGATATCTTCTGAGAATTTCCTTAGTTCTCCTGATACATTACCCTTAGTGGATGTTTCATGAAGCCATGATATTATGTTCTTTTTTTTATTATCATATCTTTATTTTCTATATAGAAAATAATTGTTCGAAAAAAAAAGCCTGCCAGTTAAGGCAGGCCGAGAGATCAGAACAGTTGATTGCTGTTCCGGAGACGCGTGTAGGAAACGGGAAAGGAAGATACTGCAAAGAAATGAGACATAAACTCTTTTGAGACCAGTGAGTCGTCTTGAAGTTCCTTCTTCACGGTGCTGATGCACGATTCGAGAAGGTCTTGCTTCTCCTTGAGCGCGACTTCGTGCATCTCTTGTGCTATCCCCTTGTGGAAATCTGTCGTGTTCTCTGTCGAGCTGGTGTCTTCCTGCATCGTAGCACGATAATCCGAGATGAGCTGTTTCATCCTTTCAAGGTTCTCCTTGGCATATGCCAGGAGGTTTTCCTTCTTTGTCGTGTGGAGATTGACCTTGATCGCCGTCTGGAGCTGGTCTCCATTGCCCAGATGCATGTAACCAGCGGGGACGCGCATCGCTGCGAGTGAATGTCGGACGATGAAGCTTGGGACGGGGTAGTTCTTGTCCAGCTTCTGTGTGACAATCCGTATGACACCTACGATGATCTGTTCTTGAGTGTCCAGCTTCTGTTTGTAGAGAGATGCGGCGAGCTTGAGCTCTGACTTCGGCAGCTTTTCCTCCGTCTTGCTGAGGTCTTCCTTCATCGTATGCTCAAACTCTTTTCTAAGGTTCTTGAACTCTCGATGTTGCATCTCGAGCTGTTCCAGAAGCCTTTCTTTGGTCATCTCGTGCGTGTTGACCTTTCCTCTTTCCATGGTCGCGGTCTCAGCATTGATGACCTCGTCTTCCATTGCTCCTGTGTCCTCGATTACGGTGCTCATAATGTATTTCTCCTATCTCCTTCTGGAGTGTATCTCTTGGCCTAGTCTGCCAGATGACTTGCCTCTTCGTATGGAATCTGTGTATACGTTATACACAAACATCTCTTCATCTATGACCTATGCATAGAAACCTCCTTCCGGGCTTTTTCACTCAGAGAGTGTAATAATCCCGATATATTCATACCTTAGCATACAGCAGAAGCTATCCCAGAATCTATCTTTTCTGGTGAAAAACCGTCATATTACAGAAATTCCATGTTTCCACGGCTTTCCAAGGACATATTGTCCTGATAGTCTGCTTACGCAGTAGTCTTGAAACATCCGAAAAAACAAGAAGTTATTTTTAAATCTATACCAAATCTGACTATCAAATAGGCACTTTTTTAAACGATTCATGTATTTCAATCTAATGATGTAAGATGGTTGAATGGAGACTAGACGATATATTCAAGAGGGATGAAGTAGATAGTGTGATGGAAAGAATCGAGAGATTGGCTGAGCAGATTGAGTCATGGCGTGAGAGATTATCAGAAGACATATCTGATGAAGATTTCATGAAGATAATGGGGTTGCAGGAAGAGCTTACCAACCTGAGCTCAAGATTGGGAGCATTTGCTACGCTATGGCAATCTGAAAAGACCGACGACTCTGAAAGGAATTCCTTCATGCTTCAAGTGAGTGAGTTCTTGACTGGAATATCTAACCGTGTTCTTTTTTTCAACATATGGTTCAAGGAGCTTGATGAGAAGAATGCTTCAAGACTAATGGATATAGATCCGAGATATAGGTATATGCTCAAGAGTATAAGGAAGATGAGACCATACACCCTTGATGAGGAGAAAGAGCAGATCTTGAGCATAAAGGATCTTACTGGAGAAGAGGCTCTCACAAACCTCTATGACATATTTACCAATAGGTTTTCCTGGGATTTTGATGGAAAAACGCTTACCCAAGAGGAGATGACGCAATACTTCAGGGATTTTGAAAGGGACAATAGGAAGGACTCATACCAAGTGGTCATGGAAAAGTATGGAAAGGAAGAATCAGTCCTTGGAGAGCTTTACAAGAATCTATGTAATGACTGGAAAAATGAGAATATTGGCCTTAGAGGGTTCTCAAGCCCTATAAGTGTGCGGAACATAGGTAATGATGTCCCTGATGAGGCTGTTGAAGCACTATTGAGCTCTATAAAGAAGAATGCATCTCTTTTCCAGGAATATTTCAAGCTGAAATTCAAGAGTCTTGGCATAGAGGATCCTAAAAGGTATGACATATACGCTCCTAAAGAGAAGAAGGATGATGACTATACCTATGACCAAGCAAAAGATATCGTCCTTCAGACTTATTCTTCCTTCTCTGAAAGGATGGGTGAAGAGGCAAAGAAGATATTCGATAATGAGCATGTACACTCAGACATCTCTCAAGGTAAGAGGAGTGGTGCTTTCTGCTACTCTGTCCAGAATGATGTCATACCTTATGTATTGCTAAATTTCAATGGAAAACAGAATGATGTATTCACTCTGATGCATGAGGTGGGTCATGGGATCCATGGTATATTAGGAAGCAAGCAGACGAGATTCACTTTCCATTCCACACTTCCCTTAGCAGAGACAGCATCGATCTTTGGTGAGACCCTTCTTACAAGGAAGATGATTGATGAGTCACCAGATGATAAGAAGATTGACCTTCTGATGGATACTCTGGACAAACAGTATGGGTCCATTATAAGACAGGGTTTCTTTGTAATGTTTGAACAGGAGGCACACAAGATGATCGCTGAAGGTGCCACGATAGACCAGCTTAATGATGCATATATGGAAAATCTGAAGACACAGTTCGGTGATACTCTAGAGATCCCTGAATATTTCAAGCATGAGTGGAAATACATACCACACATATACCATACGCCGTTCTATTGTTATGCATACGCTTTCGGGAATCTCCTGGTATTGTCCCTCATGAAGAGGTATGACAAGGAAGGTGATGACTTCATCCCTAAATTCTTGAAAATCCTTGAGTATGGGGGATCTGAGGCTCCTGCAACAATACTGAAAGAAGCAGGTCTTGATATAACAAAGGAAGATTTCTGGGAAGAGGGATTCCAGGTAATAAGAGAAGAGATTGATCAGCTCAAGTCTTACTTGTGATGAGTGCCAAAGAAGAATTGAGATAACATTGTGAGATAGTATTATAAATGTGCTATTTCAGTGTATTACTATGTTTGCAGATTATTTTCTCATGGCTATTGCCAACCTGAAGAGAAGACGGCTGAGAAGCTGGCTCACCTTATTAGGTATATTCATAGGTATTGCTACGATAGTCCTTCTGATAGCTCTTGGAGATGGCCTCCAAGATGCTGTGCTTTCTCAGTTTGATGTGCTGGCTCCCGATGTCATAGTTGCAAACGCTAGAGAAGGATTTACTGGAGCTACATCAGTACCTTTCGAACTCCGTGATGTCAGGGCAGTAGAACGTGTCACGGGAGTGGAATTTGTCTCTCCGAGGATGCAGAGCTCTGCGAATATCCTGTATCAAGGTATCGCTCGTCCTGTGAATGTGTTCAGCGTTGCTGATGGTGATTATAGGGATGACTTCTTTCGTATATTCCCTCTGACCATGGAGAGGGGTAGGCAGATCTCAAGGGGTGATCGTACTGGTGTTGTGATAGGAAACAATGTAGCTTCTCATAATGATTACAGGAGAGACATAAGAGTCGGAGACAGGCTGACAATCAGGGACACTGATCTGGAAGTGATAGGCATAGCTGAGAGATTGGGTAATTTCATGGCGGATAATTCTGTGATAATGCCAGAGAATGTGTATCTGGATCTTCTCTCTTCGAGCGGTACTGCAGAATATGATGATATAGGTATCAGGGCACGCAATGAGAACATCGTAAATCAAGTGGCAGATGATGTAGAAGAGGCATTGCGAAGGACAAGAGGCGTTGATGAGATAGACCAGAATTTTGCAGTAGAGACTGCTTCAGACATCGCTGACCAGATTGGTGCAGCACTTTTCGCGGTCCAACTCTTCTTCTACATAATCGCCGGAATATCGATAATGGTAGGCGGGATAGGTATTGCCAATACAATGTATACTTCAGTGCTTGAGAGAACAAGAGAGATAGGCATCATGAAGGCCATAGGCGCCAAGAACAGTACTATATTCTCTCTATTCTTCATTGAGTCTGGATTTTTAGGTATGGTGGGTGGTATTATCGGTGCTTCTATCGGCTATCTCTTAGGCCTTCTGGTCGACATAAATTCCGAGGTCCTCTCTCCACAGTTCACTCCGAATCTGATAATAGGATCCATAGTTTTCGCGTTCCTCATGGGATCTCTCTCAGGAATAGTGCCTGCGTATCGTGCATCTAGATTAAATCCAGTGGATGCCCTCAACAGTAACAAGTGATGACGATGAATGATATACTGAAATATGTGCTCAATAATATGAACCAGAGGAAGATGAGAAGCTTCTTGACTTCTCTCTCGATACTTGTAGGTATAACTGCTATCTTTGCTCTAGTCAGTTTTGGTGCTGGAGTTTCTGGTTATCTTGAAGAGGTCTTTGAAGATATGGGCACAGATAAGATGATAATACAGTCAAGAGCATTCGGTCCTCCAGGAACGGGTTCAGAGACTTTCAAGGAAGAGGATGTCAGGTTTGTAGGTCGGCAGCAAGGTATAGATATAGCGACTGGTCTTTATATGAGGTATGATTCTGTACTTTCACTTAATGAGAGAAGACCTGCACAAGCTATGGTATTGGGTATAGAAACAACGACGAGGGAGAGTCAGCTAGTAAAAGATCTTATGACTGTCGATCTTATAGATGGCAGATGGCTGAGACGTGGCGAAGAGGGAGTTGCAGTTGTAGGCTATAATTACCAAGAGGATAATCGGATGTTTGAAAGAGGGCTTTCTGTAGGCGATAGGATAACTGTACAAGGTGAAGATGTCAGGATAATAGGAATACTTGATTCTATAGGGAATCCAGAAGATGACAGTATGCTAATACTTGGAGATTCCTACTATGATGAATTGTATGGTTCGTCAGATGCATACAACATGATATACATACAATCACAACCAGGATCTGATATAAGGCGTGTTGAGGAGAACCTCGAGAGGAACTTTAGGCGTCACTTGGACCAGGAAGAAGGCGAAGAGACTTTCTCCATACTTGTCTTTGAAGACATAATGGAGGCATCTGAGAACATACTTGATATGATAATAGGACTCGTGGTACTGATAGCTTTGATATCTGTCGTTGTTGCGGCCATCAATATAACAAACACAATGTATACATCTGTCTTGGAAAGAACCAAAGAGATAGGTATAATGAAAGCTATAGGAGCTAAGAATAGAACGATAAGAAATATCTTCCTTCTCGAAGCTTCGATATTGGGTTTCTTCGGAGGTCTGGTCGGTATGGGTATAGGTTATGGGATTTCATCTTTCGGCGGTTATATCGCAGCAGAGTTCGGATATTCCTCGCTTGCTCCAGTATTCCCTTGGTGGCTGATAATAGGATGCTTGGCTTTTGCTACGGCTGTTGGAGCACTTGCAGGACTCATTCCTGCAATACAGGCATCACAGCAGGAGGCTGCAGTATCATTGAGGGATGAATGATCATGACGACGCGAAAAAAGATTAATAAGGTGTTTGAGAGTCAGAGAGCATCGTTCTCTGCATCAGAAAGAGGCTACAAGAATCGGATGGAGCTCTTGAGTAGACTCTATACGTCAGTCAAGGACTACGAAGACGAGATACTGGATGCATTACACTCAGACCTCGGTAAAAGCAGAGAGGAGGCTTATATAACTGAAATTGGATATGTGCTGAGTGAGATCTCGCATATCATGAAAAGGCTTAAGAGTTGGATGAGATCAAGAAGAGTGAAAAATTCTATATTCATACCATTCTCTTCATCGAGTTATTTCTATGAGCCGTATGGACAAGTCTTGATAATAAGCCCTTGGAACTATCCTTTTAGTCTTGCTTTTTCACCACTCGTAGGGGCGATAGCTGCAGGCAATACCTGTATCATAAAACCTTCAGAAGTCTCAGAGAAAACATCTTCTGTGATCAAAAGGTTGATATCAGAAAATTTCTCGGAAGATGATATTGCTGTGGTTGAGGGAGGTTCAGCAGAGGCCAAGACACTTCTTTCTCTTCCTTTTGATAATATATTCTTTACTGGAAGCCCAATTATAGGTAAGAAAATAATGAAAGCATCAGCAGACAAGTTAATCCCTACTACGCTTGAATTAGGTGGGAAGTCGCCTTGTTATGTTTCTAGAAACGCAGATATTGATCTGGCGGTTGAGCGTATTGTCTTCGGTAAGTTCATAAACGCAGGTCAGACATGTATAGCACCCGACTATGTATTGGTTGATGAAACAGTCTCAGATAAGCTTATTGAGAGAATCAAGTCACACATAGAATCATCGTATGCAAAAATGGGTGTAATGGGTAAGATAATAAATGAAAAGCATCTTTCAAGACTCGCTTTTATGTTAAAAGGTCAGGAAGTATATTATGGTGGCGAGGTCTCTAAAAATAAGTTGAATATGTCTCCAACATTGGTTGTCGATCCTCCACTAGATTCTAAGTTGATGACTGAAGAGATATTCGGACCCATACTACCAATTGTAACAGTGGAATCTGTTGATAATGCGATCAATATCATGGAGAAGATACCTAAACCACTGGCATCTTATATCTTCTCAGATGATAAGAAAGAGCAGAAGAGATTCCTCTCATGTATAAGTGCTGGAGGATCATGTATAAACGATACAATACTCCATATATCTAATGCATACCTACCTTTTGGCGGCGTAGGAAATAGTGGGATAGGAAGGTATCGTGGCTGGTATAGCTTTGAGAATTTTTCGAATGTTCATTCGGTCTATAGTTCATCTAAGATAAAGATACCTCGGCTTCCTCCTTACGGAAAAAATCTTATCTCTATTCTGAAAAGAGTATTAAGATGATCAAGGTGAGAGTATTGCAGCTCCATGACCGTCTCCAAATAGGTATAACGAACCATCGTAGAATTCTACATTCCTAAGCCTATTATTGACATCTATGACCGCTTCATCGTTCTTTATATAGAAAATCTCTGCAAGCTCTACATCGTACGTCTCAGGATCAAACTCTATCCTATAGAGCATGCTTCCCCTAAGTCCCGTGACGAAATAGCTTCCGTACCAAGGGTGGTCCTCATCATCAACAAAAGTCGTTCCACTGGGCGCTATTGTCCATGCATCAAAGCAATATACTCCTTCAGCAATCTCCCCTTCGATTTCTAAATCTTGATAAGGCTTGTCACATTTGTATGCAGGCCATCCATAATTCGCTCCATTCTTTACAGCTACAATCTCATCATGCTGCCAAGGACCATGTACTGATATGAAAGGATCTCCTGTCTCAGGATGAAAGTCTAATCCTTGTGGATTCCTAAGGCCATATGCATAAACAGGACTATCTTCGAATGGGTTGTCTTCAGGGATGCTTCCGTCAAGGTTCATCCTGAGTACCTTCCCTCCTAAGTAATCTATGTCTTGTATCATTTCTATCTCATCAGGGAGGGATTTGACAAGCTCTCCATCACCTGTTGTTGCGTATAGCATATCATCCTTTATCTTAATCCTTCCTCCGGAATGGCCACTGCTACCTTCTATCTCATCAATTAGTATCTTCTGGTCGTGGAACTCACCATCTTCAAGTGTGAACCTTGAGATAGAATTGTATACAGGATCATGGCTCATCTCTTTCTCTTCCATATATTCGACCCTGAACTCATCGAAATGATAGAAATACACATAACCATTATCTTCAAACTCAGGATCTAGCGCTAGACCAAGAAGTCCAGTATTACCGAACTTCTCTGTTCCAGGGACTTCTATCCTATCAACCTCATCTTCCAGATCGTGGATCACCATATAACCTTCCATCTCTGTATAGTAGAGATTTCCATCCCTGAACTCTGCATCCCATGGGTCTACTTCACCGATTTCAAGTATATCGATAGAGTATTCTTCCTCTGTCATAGGAGCAGTTATATGATTGGCTTGGTCTGTGAACATAGTGACCTCTTCATATCCATCTTCTGTTGTCCTGCAATGGTCTTGATCCATCTCTCCGTTAGGTCCATCACATCTGAACCTCTCATTTAATTCAACAAGTTCACACAGCTCACTATCAGAGAACGTGCAGTCCCACGCCATGTGTGGCTCTTCTTCATCTGTGTCTCCTGACTGATTGAATATGAGAAGCAATGCAAAGACTACTATCAGAAACGATATTATATGACTCTTAGTTCTTCCCTTTAACCTTAGACCTTTTTTTCTTGACATGCTTTTTAACGTATCAAGAAACATTTTAAATGTTACTATCAGTATGGGCTGTGGCATGATTACCTGGAAAAACAGCATCAGGTCAAAATTCCCAGGATCTTTTTAAAAAAGTGCGTTGCTAGGGGAACTTTGTTAAGTATGAACAAAGTTCGCAAACATAGTTTGCTTTAGGTCCCTCCAGTGCAAGACAAGGGACTTGTCTGCACATGAAATCGCAGATTTCATTGGAAAGCAGCACCTTGTTTATAAACAATAGAGAATTTTGAAGCTGTTTTCCAAGAAATGTTGAATCGTGCCACAAGCCCTATCAGTAATAATCGTCGAGAAGCTTACTGTAGATATCTTGCATCTTCATTAGACTTGCCTTATGACGTCCATCATCATTCTCTGCAGTCATGATTTCCTTCTCAGGCAAGATATCTCTGAAAAATCCTTCAGCACTATCGAGAGTCTCTCCAGAAGATCTGTCTTCGTCGAATATTACAATATTTCTTCCTTCCGAGTCTTCTCTTAGATGTTCAACTTCATATCCACTTAATCTAGGGATCCTATCTCCATGTTTTAGTCTAGAGAAACGGACAGTATAGAATGCTGAATCTGTTTCTGTCATATCTTTGTATCTCAAAAATACATCCATACCTGGTGCTGTACCTCCATGAGCTAGTGCTACAAACAGTATGGGTCTTCCACCTACCTGGTCATTGAGGTATCTTGCAGTGTCTTCTGAATATTCTGGTCTGGATGCAGTCCAGCTTATAGAATCTTTCTCTTGTATAGTCTTCTTCACGAATATCTCTTCTAGGCCTTGTCCTATCGTATCATCAATCAGCTCTTTCAATTTCTCTTTTGCATCATCAGATCCAGAATATATATTCAAAGCCAGATCTATCGATTGTGCTACAAGATCTTCTGAATTTCCTGATCTTATATTGTGATCAATGTAAGTTCTTACTATCCTGGGTGTGAATAATAGTTTACGGATAGGATTATCTTTTTCTATCGCATCTTCAGTATTTCTCATTATCTCATCCAATGTTCCATGAAACTCTTGATTCTCTTGCTGAGCTTCATAATCGCTTACCCTCTCAAAGATAGAAGAATAACTCATGGTTATAAGATTCTAGAAGGCTTAATAAGTATTATCAGGATTGATGATATAAATAATATCTCTTGAATGAGTGAGCACTCGAATAGTCAGAACAGTATGCTACCCATCTCTATGATCATAGCAACAAGGAATATTCCTATGAAGAATGCTGTAAGGTACTTATTTGTCTTTATGTCATATTCAGGCTTTCTGGTACCTTTTATCTCTGCTTGGTGTATCTTCATGAGTACCAGTATTACCATTGTGCCTCCTGCTACTACTCCACCTATTGATAAGACTCCTATGAAGTCGAGGAAATCTCCAAGACTTAGCAGAATGAAACCAACGATGGGGATAAGTGCTCCAAGTGCCCATGATCTTGTATTCCCAAGTTTCATATCAAGCTTATAGTTGTCTATGACGGCAGTGCCTAGTGCCAGATATGATGTGAACATGGCAAACATCCCTACAAGGACGAATATATTGCCTAGAGCGAAGGTCGATATCTGTGGTGTTTCCTCTCCTCTGAACCCTACGACGATGAAAGCAAATATTATGTAGAATATAATTGGTGTTATCGTTCCTATGATTATAGTCCTTTTCAATAGGTGTTCTTTCCCTTTGAGCACCATCCTTGCCTCTGGTAAAGAATAGAATTCTATTAGAGAGAACAGGATCACTCCTATAGGAAGGAATATATGTCTTGCATCAAAATGTATAAGATTCATCAGATTGATCTGTGTTATATATGTCGCGAAGGCAGCTATGAAGAGGAGTATGATTGCAATGACTCCAACTTTCTCCAGATACTTCAGAGACTTCAGCCCTCCTAGAAGGACTAATGCCATCACGATACCGAAGATTATGCCCGCAATGAGATTGTATTCTGTGGTTCCTGTGATTAGATGGCTAATACTGTCCCCAACACCTATCATGTATGATAATAGCGCTGCATAAACTGAGAGGATGACTGCCGCTTTCATCAGCATTGCATATCTCTTTCCAAGATACCTTTGCGTATAACCCGTCAGATGATTCTGTTGCTTTGTCCTGAGTATTACCTCTCCAAAGTATAGGTTGAGGGTGAGTATGATAGAACCGAAAAGCAGTAGGTATAGTACAGTGGGGAAGAAACCTAGTTGAGCTGCAATGTATGGGATGCCTAAGAAGCCTGAACCTATACAGGTGCCTACTATTATTGTTATCGCGGAAAACTGTTCCTTCTCCATGCATCTTTTCTTATATTGATTTGTTATAAATGTTTTTCTCAATAATATTTCCTAGCAATATCCTAAATCTTTCTTAAAGTAGCTCCACATTAGTTTAATAAAATTTAAAAAAGGCTTTTCTATAATTGTTAATATTCTCTTACTTAGAGGATACAATACTAAAATTTTACCAAGGAGGTGTATTTTTTATGAATAAGAAGACTGGTTTGATGTTAGCGGTTGTATTTGCTGCCTTCCTGTTTTTAGCAGCATGTGCAGACATGGAAGACCCTGCAGCTCCAGCGCCAGGCGATGATGCGGGAGACGATCCACTAGGTGAGCCGCAGCCTGCAGATGGAGCACCTGAGGATGATTTTCCAGATGACATGGGAGAGCCTCAGCCGATAGAGCCATAAGGTTCTAGAGAAAGTTTTTTTTATTTTTTATTTTCTACTTCTTATATGTTTTTTTTCAGTTGAAAAGATTCCTTTCCGAGTCTCTTATACTATCCAAAGTTTCTATTGCGTATTTAGGCGATTCTTCCCAACCATAGAATCCTCCCATGGATAAGTATGTGATGAAGCTATTGAAATCGTAGTTCCTCAACACATAATCTTCTATAGAAATCTCCTTCTCATCTTCTGAGACTTTGACTTCGAGCAGACTACCCATATCGTTCAATCTCATCATATATTCAATCGATACTCTATCATCTGGTATCTCTTGCACATGAGATTCTATCATCTGGTACATGTGCCTATTGAACTCTTTCCAGAAGACGTCGATATCGTAAGCCAAGAGAGCACTCTCGTACACAGAATCATTGTCTGCTAGATATTTTCCCAAGCTACACATATTCTCAGTCAAGAAGCAGTATCTACCTAGTCTTGAGAACTGCATGAATGATGACAGGTAGCCAGACTCTATTTCACCATGAGATTCTGTGGGTATGAGTAGTGTCATGTTCTTAAGAATATGGTGCAGAATAAAAATATTGCTCCTGAGCGTGAGAAAATAGTGGGCTGTGGCACGATTCTATCTTTTCTGGAAAACAGCTTCAAAATTCTCTATCATTTATAAACAAGGTGCTGCGTTCCAATGAAATCTGTGATTTCATGTGCAGACAAGTTTCTTGTCTTGCACCGGAGGGATCTAAAGCAAACTATGTTTGCTAACTTTGTTCATCCTTAACAAAGCTCCCCTAGCAACGCACTCTTTTAAAAATAAAAAGAAAATATCTGAAAATGGGTTATCCCGCGGAGGAAGCTCCGGGGTACAAGACAAATCAGAAGAATTTGTCTGTACAGTTGAATTTCATTCAACTTGTATTACACCCATTTTCTCGCTTTGCGACCGATATTTTCTGTCATTACGGCTTGAAGCTATCGCAGCAAAGCTGCGGGGTACAAGACAGATTAGAAGAATCTGTCTGTACAGTTGAATTTCATTCAACTTGTATTAGACCCAAGCCGTAATAAATCAATGAATTTTGACCTGATGCTGTTTTTCCAGACAATCATGCCACAGCCCAGAAAATAGGAAAGTTTTTTAGTGTCTCGTGGTATCCCTAACGCATGACTGGAATGCCTCCTCTTGAGGAAGCCCTCTTCTCGTTGATGGGCGGGTATGAGAATCACGAGTTTCAGAATATGCTCGAGGATAACAGACCTTACATAGAAGAATTCTCAAAAAGCTATCCTTTGCTTGAGATAGGCGTGACGATGGAGAATGGTTTCTTTGAACCTGCTTATGTCTTTGATGATGGGATCGGATTGGAATATACTATTGAGGGTGTAAGGAGATCATTGGAAGACAGTTTGTATGAGTGAAGACATAAGTCTTTTCTGGTTGGTGTCTTCTCCGTAAAATCCATACTTACGATATTGGAATTCTGTGTCGTAATAGTTAAATATCTATACTGATTCTAATATGTCCAAGCTTAAGAAAGAGTTGAACTTTGATGTTTAAGGTCATTTTTTCTAAACAAACTGCAAAATTCTGAGAAATAAAAATAGACATAGGGATAGGATGCAAGACTGAATCAGCATTCTTATATAGACGGATGCTTTTGCTATGAGCATGAATATTTTGATAGTCTGCACGCAGGGTCAGAACAGGAGTAAGTATCTGGCAGAATATCTGAAAAAGAAAGGCTATAGTGCCGATTATGGTGGTATAAAACCTGATGGTTTCAACCCTTTATCTCAGGAAAAAGTTGATTGGGCAGACATCATTGTTACTGTCAGAGAACACATAAAAGATAAGTTTCTCGATAGGTTTGAGATTGAAGGCAAAGAAGTCATTCATTTAGAGGTTCTCGACAACCCGAAGAGGTTTTCCAAAGAAGCGCAAGAGCTTGCAAAAAGATCATGGGATGACTTCCAAGAGAAATATGTCTATTCTGAATTACGAAAACAGATAGAAGGACATCTTTCTAAGTTTGAGTGATGTATAGTTTCTAAATAAAAGTGAAATGAATAACTATCTAGATACCTTTTCCTATCTTCTAGTATATCTCAAATAATTAATTAATAAAATAAAAAAAATTATTTGTACTGATTCTCAAAGCACAGATCTATTGTTGTTCTAGGATCATCCCTGGAAATGGTTGCGCGGTTGTCTATATGTGTATCAACATACATATGTCCATCTTGTGAGAATGACCTTATATCTTCTGAGAATGAAGGATTGCCTGGATGATCTATGTTTGCATAACCTCTTGCCAAACCCATGATAGATTCATACCTACCCTTATCTGAAAGACCGTCATCAGCCCCAGTAATATCTATATAATTGTGTACAACTATGTCTATATCTCTATAGTTCCTAGGCCTTCCTTCTAAAGCATTCTGTTCTGCAGATCCTCTGATCTCAAAATCCAGACCATGTTCTTCTAAGAAACTCACTACTTCTTCTAATAGTCCTAAATCTTTTCCTTTGAATAAGGATTTATCAAAATTTTTGACCATCTTTTCGTGCATTTCATTATTTTTAATCATTCTCTCATACTTATCAGACATACTTCCACCCCTGACCGGCTTAGTTTCGCTTCTTGATTTGAGGAGATTATAATGAACATATAAATTTATCTTGCTTATCTTCTTTTTAGTCATATCTGTTAGTGTTAAAATGTAGTATGAGTTATCCAGAATATAGTATCCAAATATTTTAAGATTGGGACTTTAATCAGTAATTCTCGGAAAATTCTTCTATAACTCTATTCTTGATATCCTCTGAAAACAGATTCAACTTATGTATGTCTTTTAGGTCATGCCATTCGAGGATGAATTTATTGCTCTCCGAGTTAACTTCAGACTCAGGTCCACCCAATCTTAATTCTCTGTGAATTGAGTTATAAGATAGAAGTGTGCAACCCTCTTATCAAAATCGTTATATACTTCCCATAATTTTTTATCTATCTCCACATCTAAACTTGTCTCTTCTTTCATCTCTCTTATTACTGCTTCTTCAGGGATCTCATTTTTCTCAACACCACCAGGGAATACATAATAGTCTCTCTTATTGAACCTATGGATGAGAAGGATCTTTCCTTTGCTGATTACGATCGCTACTGCTCTCATGCTGATGAATGTGGGATGGACTTTAAAAATATAGTTCTCTTATCGATTGTTTAATAAAATAGCAAAGCTATAGGATAGATATGAGAATAAGAAAAGCTAAGACTGGTGATTTGCAAGATATTGATGCAATCTACCAGGAAGGTCAACTGGATGAAGAGAAAAACAAATCTTCTAAAAAAAGTAGGAAGATATACTGACAGAATTGGATGAATCAAAAGAGATCAGACAGAAAGGCTTCAAGAGATCCATCAATTCTCCTAAAGAGAATCTCTTAGTCTGTGAAGATGATGACAGATTACTTGGATTTGGAGATGCGGTCTTGAGGAGGAATAATAAGGGAGCTGAGGTTGCTTTGATTTATGTAAGGAAAGAATCTAGGGGCAAAGGAATTGGAGAAAAATTGATGAGAGAATTGCTCGAATGGCTTAAAGATAAAGGCGAAGAAAGGGTCTTTATAACAACAGATGTCGAGAATGAAGCTTCTATAACCCTAAGTAAAAAGGCTGGATTCAAAGAATCAATAGTTATCTTGGAAACGAAATTGTGATATATACTTTTTAGATTGTAGAGGTAGAATAATGGGATTATCAAAAGACGATAAGGAATTGATTGAAGAAGCAAAGTAAGCTAGTACTACTAATTCTAGATGGTGACTTGCTTTGATGCGATTGCTAAGAAGGTGTCTTCCAGTCTAAGTATATTTTACCTCTTGCTTGGTAAAGTCTTGATTTAGCATTAGGATTTAGAGAAGTGCAAACGAAAATTTGGAAGCTCCGCAAGGAATTTTCCTCTTAATCCTTGTTATACAAATGCAAAGCACTTTCGAAGAAAGCGTTCATGAAATACCCAAATTCTAAGAAAATCATTTAAATAGAAATATATCTACAATAAGTATGGCAACAGATACAGTTACAATATCAAGAGAAGAATACCTTAGATTGAAATCTCTTGAGAAAGTAGAATGGGAACTTGTTGGCGAGTTCAAGGAAGCTCTTAATGACTTGAAAGCTGGCAAATTCGTAGAATGTTAATTTTTCTTATTTAGTTTCTTGTACAATTTATTTTAACCCCGTTTTTTATATACTTTTTTTCTATGACATATTTCTACAACATGAATTATTAATTTGTTATCTATGATATCCATAATAACTCGGTAATCACCAACAC
>CAZMXQ010000009.1:0-20222 GCA_964570335.1 uncultured Methanosarcinales archaeon | reverse complement strand
GATTAAGAATAAAGAAAAATCCAGACAAAGGATTTTTCTAACATTCCAACGAAATTTGGAATGAATCCCGCAACTGATGACTCAAGATAAAGTTACTTTATCTGCACAATTAAGCTCTGCTTAATTTGTGACCACGGACAGTATACTCTTTTTCACCTTTTGGGACAGATCCCCAAATCAGGCTCTCATTCAGTTTTCTGGTCACTATGAAACTATGCTGAGAGTGACCACACAGATAAGTTTTAATAGAGGAGCCATATATCCAAGCATGTTCAGGTATTTCATATGGCAAGGATAATATACGGAGTACAATCTGATGGTCTTGGTCATTATTCTAGGAGCAGGCTTGTGATAGACCATCTTGTGAGACAAGGGCATGAAGTCAAGGTTGCTACATCACATAGACCTTACGAGCTCATGAAAAGTGATTATGATGTAGAGAAGATGGATAGGATAAACTTCTTCTATAAGAACAATCGTGTGAACTATACTAGGACAATATACGAGAACTTCATCAGAAATCCAAACTACCTTAGGAAAGGCATAAGGAAAGCTAAGAAGATGGTGGATGAATTCAGACCGGAGTTGGTAATAACCGATATGGAGATATTTTCGACGAAAGCTGCTGTTTCACGAGGAATACCGGTAATAACCATAGACAATATACACTCTCTTGCAAGGACGGATGCATCGAGATGCGTCAAGAAGAAATTCAAGATACTTGAAGCAGAGCAGAAATCTTTCCTTAAGATACTCAGCCCCAGATCAAGGCACATGAAGCGCCACATCATAACAAGCTTTTTCAATCCAAGGCCTACAAGAAAAAAGACCACAGTGATCCCTCCTTTGATACGTGAATGCATAATAGAGAGTAAAGGCACGGAAGAGAGGGACCATGTCTTTGTCTATCAGACATCCAGGACAAATAAGGACCTTTTCCCTTCCCTTAGAGCAAATGAGAACCAGAAGTTCATCATATATGGGTTTGATAAGGATGCTGTTGAAGGAAATCTTGAGTTCAGGAAGACTGACACTGGCTCGAGGTTCTTGAACGATCTTGCATCGGCAAAAGCTGTGATAACCAATGGAGGATTCAGTCTGATCAGTGAAGCGATATTCTTAGGTAAGCCAGTCCTGAGCAATCCTATAGCTGGCCAGTACGAACAGATAATAAATGCAAGCCATGTTGAGAGGCTTGGATATGGTAAGTTTGAAGAGAGGATCTCTGCAGAGAATGTGAGAGATTTCCTTGAAAAAATAGGAAAATACAGATCAAGGCTGAAACGATATGAACAGCAAGATAATTCAGAAGCCCTTGGAAAGATAGATGAGATTATAGAAGAACTTTTAAATAAAGATTGAAAACACCCATTCCCATGGTCCTGTGGCGCAGCCTGGATAGCGCGAGTGCCTCCTAAGCACTAGGTCGAGGGTTCGAATCCCTTCAGGGCCGTAGATTATAATTTTCTTTAATGAAAAAACTTTATATAGCCTCTTCGCAGTCATGAGGATAGATGAAAATTGACAAGCATATGATGGCCGAGGGGAAACGGATATTCAAGAGAAGAAGAAGTCAGAAGGAACATCACAAGTTCAATGGTGATCCGAAAGAGATAGTCGCTAAAGTAGTGAACAAATGCTGGAACGGGCGTTATTTTCAAGCTTCTCTTGGGAACTTCACGAGTTTCTACATAAGAGATTTCGGGATGTCAGTAGAATCTCTTATACACATGAAATACGAGAAACAGGTTGTGCAGACAGTAGAATTTGCGCTTAACACATATGCAAGATATAGGAAAGTGACCACAACAATAACTCCTGAAGGAGTACCCATTGATATCTTCGATTATGCATGCGATAGCTTACCATATCTTATCAAATCGATAAGGGTTGCAAGGGCGTTCCATATCGCAAGAGAATACATAGATTTTCTGAATAACATGATCGACGACTACTATAAGAAAGTGTTCGATACTGAGAAGAACATAGTATACGAGAACAAGCATTTCTCATCGATGAAGGACAATCACAAACGAAAGAGCTCTATGTATGATAACTGCTGTGTAGCTTTGCTTTCTATGGAGATTGAGAAACTAAAGCCTCGACTTAATCTCAATAATCCATTCAAGCACTGGAATTCCAGGAAAGCACTCAAAGACAGGTTCTGGGTAGGTACACACTTTTTGGATGATATAAGCAGACACCACTACATCTCAGCGGATGCCAATATAGTACCTTACCTTTTCGAGATATTCAATGACAGGGATATGATGGAATCCTCTATCAATACGATAATAAGCGAGGGACTTGACAGTCCAATCCCTGCAAAATATACGAAGAAGCCAATCAAGGAGAAAGAGAACAAGCTTATCTCCTTGTTTGCAAAAAATTATCAAGGGGATACATGTTGGACTAATGTCGGGATGCTGCTGATGCAAGTCACTGCTAAAAGAAATAGGATACTCCTTAGGAAACATATTGACATTTTCTTAGAGATGCTGGAGAAGCACAGGAATTTCCTGGAAGTGTTCGATAGTGATGGCAATCCATACAAGACATACTTCTACATGTATGATGAAGGAATGCTATGGTCAAGCATTTTTTATAGGATACTAGATGAGTATTACCAACCATTGAAACATTACAAAGTCAAATGATCAAATAGATTTCCTAGCTCTCTTTTTCCTTTTTCTTTTCTTCTCCTTCTCAAATTTGTTCTTTATCTTTTCAGCAAGCTCTCTGATTCTCTTTTTTTCTTTTTCTCTTTCCTCATCATAATTCCCCATTTCATAGTCAAAGATATCGTCCCTTATCTCACCTATGAAACTCCTATAGAATTCTGATCTTATGGCTCGTGTGATAAATCTTATTATACCTTCTTTGTCGAATCTTCTGACAGAAAGCGTGAGCGAGACACCGTCTAAGATCCTGAATTTACTTATAGAAGATGCACGTTTCACAAGATTATGATCCTCTGCCAATTTTAGTGATTCATCAAAACCCCCTATTCTATCAAAGATCCTTCTTGTCATTATCATGAACGCTCCTCCCGAACATGGACGTACATGCTGCACTGCCTTTGCATAAGCATTATAGAGATCAAACCATGATCTATATTCTTCTGAATCTGGCAGATAACTACACGTCGCCACTTCCAGATATCTCTCTTGAAACTCCGAAAATGCTTTCTCCAAGAAATCATCAGGTATTATAACATCAGCATCAAAGAAGACCAGAAAATCTCCCTGTGCTACAGCAGCTCCACGGTTCCTTCCTACGCCTGGCATGCCACCCTTGACAACTTTACACCCGTAAGACTGTGCAATCTTCACCGTGTCGTCACGCGAGTTAGCATCGGCAACAATTATCTCAAAATCTTTGAATGTCTGCGCACATATGCTATCTAGAAGTCTAGGCAACAATTTCTGCTCGTCCTTTGTCGGTATGATTATTGATATCATGATGGTTCTCATTTCTTTGTCTCTTCCTTGAGGATGTCAGAGATCTTCTTCCCATCAACCTTCCCTCTGAACTCTTTCATGCACATCCCCATGAGAGCCCCAAAAGGTGCAGAGCCGTTCTCTTTAACAATCTCAGATATCTTCTTCCTCACATAAGATTCATCAACAGGCTTATATTGGGTATAATCAATCTCTTCTTTCTTGATCATTCTAGGCAATAATTCCATGAAAGCAGAACTGTTAATCTCTGAAGAGTTTATCTTTTCAAGGAGCATCAGTACCTCTTTGTAATTATCATCTGAGAATTCCATGTCGAATCTTTTCTTAAGCTCTTTCGGGAATGATAATATCGCTTGAGCAATGAAAGATGGTGCTATATTCTTGAACCTCTTACAAAGATGATCAAAGCTATCTGAGCCTTCTATGACGCTATAATCAAATTTCGCAGACCCTTCCGCAAGATCTTTACTAAGATCATAATTTGAGACATATCTTGATATTCTCTGATCTATCAGCTCAGGAAGCTCTATCTTCTCAATCAGCTCATGCGTAGGTATGGGGACACAGTCAGTCTCAGGATACATCCTTGAAGCTCCTGGCATAGGTCTCATGAAGCTAGTCGTTCCATCAGGATTGGTCCTCCTCACTTCTTCAGGTATGCTTCTCATCAGTAAAGAGACTCGCATGATTACAGCTTCCAGTGCCTTCTCACATCTCTTCTCAGGTCCCATTACCAGTATGAAGGAATCATCTTCTTTCAAGTCGAGCACCTTCCTAATCTCTTTCTCTTCAGACGCTGTAATACCGTACTTTGACATCTTCTCATCTGAATGTATTATCCCCTTAACACCAGAAGCCGCCTTTGCATAATCGGATAGTTCTGTGCCCACCCTTCTTCCAGGATTGACTTCTTCACCAAGCGCGCCTGAAAAATTCCTTAGAGGTATTCCAAGCATCACTCCTCCATCATTCAAGGAAGAGGATATCATCTTAGAGCTTGTCTTTTTGAAAACAGGAGATAAGTCATGCTTCTTCTTCTCAACCTTTGCTTTCCTCTTCTTCAACCAATCTTTTATCTTTATCAAGGTTGTCTGCCTATCAATCTCATTATCTATCCACTTAGGGATCATCTTGAGATCCTGAGCACCCTTTATCTCTATCCTAGCTCCACCAGTTATACTGACATTGAGATCCTGCCTTATAGTGCCAAGCCCACGCTTTACCTTACCTGTCGATCGGAGTATCATTCCAAGTCTTGAAGCAACATCTTTCGCCATTTTTGGAGTGGTTATATCCGGATCTGTACCAATCTCTATCAGAGGTATACCTAATCTGGATAGGTTATAAGTCACAGTGCCACTTTCGTTATCTCTAGAGACAATCTTTGCAGAATCTTCTTCTATAGATATCGAGGGTATCCCTACATGCCCTTCATCAACCTTGACAGTCCCATGCCTTCCCACAAGAGAGGTCCTTTGGAATCCAGATGTGTTGGATCCATCAACCACAGTCTTCCTCATAACTTGCACTTCATCGACAACACTACAACTGAGTATCTTAGAGACCTGGATGACTGTCGAGAGTGCCTCCTCATCCATGACTCTTGGAGGTTCCTCATCTATCTCTATATCAGAGATGGTATCATGATAGCCTTGATATATGAACATCTTTTCTGCGGATTCTTCAAAAATAGCTGCAGCGTCTGTAGAACCTGTTTCACCACTTACAGCTTTGAGTTTTCTCCTAACCTCAAAATCGTGCTTATCATCCCTGAGTTTTGAAGGAGTGTAGATGAAAAGCTTATCAGTATCAAGCTGTTGGTGTATCTCCAATCCGCACTTGAGCCCTAGCTTCTTATAATCTTTTTCCGCCATGAAAATCACTCAATAGTATATTTGTAGTTACATCAGTTCAGGAACTCGTTCTCTCTTGATATCAGATTGAACTCTCCTGCAAAATTCTCCATGAAATCCTCTCTTATCTCTTCATATTTCTTCTTCTTTGAAAGTAGCCACCCTAACTTCACATAGGCCACTTCTGTAAGCATATCTTCAGCAAAAATCACATTGGCTTCTATGGACAAGAAACGTAGGGGACTATATACCAATGGATCGACCCTCCCATATATGCTCTGTGTAGTCATAACTACAGGTATACCTTCTTTCTTCAAAGAGAGAAGTTGCTTTTTCAGGCTCTTCTTCCCTTCTAGCGATACATGGCCTAATGCTGTACCAGATATGACAAATCCCTTGCAGCCTTTCCCTAAGTGGTAGTCTATTATTCCCGGATCCATGCCTGGATATACATTTATTATGGCGATCTTCTCTTCGAAACCATCAGATATCTTTACAGGATGCTTCTCTCTCTTCCTTCTTTCCGCCGAGCTCATCATCTCAATCTTACCTGCATCTTCACCTGAGTAGTGCACACTCGCCACTGGTGTTCCATTGATTGTCCTGAAAGCATCCCGTCTCAAGGAATGCATCTTCCTTACCTTTGTGCCCTTATGTATATAGCAAAAGTCATCATTAACCGTAGCATGCATGCATACGAAAACTCCAGAGAGATCAGCATAAGCAGCAGTCCTTACAGCACATTCAAGATTCATGAATGCATCAGAGCTACCTCGATCTATAGACCTTTGAGCAGCTGTGAAGACAACAGGTTTTCCAATATTTCTTAAGAAAAAAGACAATGAGGCAGAGGAATAATGTAAGGTATCAGTGCCTTGCGTGATTACGAAACCGTCATAATCATCATAATTGTTGTACACTTCCCTTGCCATTGTTTTCCAATCTTCTGGCAAGAAATCTTCACTCATCTTATTCATCAGAGTTTTTGTATCGATATCAGCCATCTTCTCTATTGAAGGCATCATCTCCACAAAATCTCCTGCATCATAATCGGAATACACACCGCCTGTCAGATAGTCGACTTTTGATGATATCGTGCCACCACATGATATTATCAGGACCTTAGGAAGGTTCTTTCCCTTCTTTTTTGCAAAACTTTTCTTCTCAGAAGGCTTATGCCTCTCCACAACATCCATACCTTCAATCCTCTCTTTGAAGATGCCTATGTTGTACCCATTGTCAAGCTTGAGGACTAGTGTCTCTTTTCCTGACCTCTTGTCCAGCATCTCTGATCTCGGAAGGAAGATACCTTCGATAGTCTCCTCCTTGGTATGTACCTTTACCCTATCTCCTGGCTTTGGTGTCGAAGTCATATACATCACAGAACATTATCGATACGCTTAGAGAAATTGTCTATATTTTAAACTTTACCATATAAGGCCGATATAAAAGAAATAAGAAAGTCAAGAAAGACCTGGGTAATAATATATTTTTAAAATAAAAAACAAGAACTTCAACCGAAATAATTCTCTTTCTCCTTGATTGCCTTGCCCCTTGTCTGTCTGAAATTCTCTTCGAACTTCTCATACATCTCCATGACCTCTTTTGAGATGGAGCCTTTGACTTTATCCATAGACGCGTCAAAATGTTTCTTGCTTACGATATTTGTGTTTATGTCTTCTCTGAGAGCGAGTATGGCTGCTTCTCTACATATGAGCTCTATGTCTGCTCCCACATGACCCTCTGTAAGCATAGAAAGGTCTTCGATAGATACGCTGTTGTCTAGCGGCATGTTTCTTGTGTGTATTCTGAAGATCTCTTTGCGTGCTTCTTGGTCAGGGACTGATGACATCACCATCCTATCACATCTTCCCGCCCTCATTATTGCGGGGTCTATCACATCAGGCCTGTTGGTGGCTGCAATTACTACAACATCATTCAGCTCTTCAAGACCATCCATCTCTGTAAGAAGTTGGTTTATAGCACTCATGCCTTTGTCATTATCATCTCCTGATGATCTCAATGATGCTATGGAATCAATCTCATCGATGAAGACTACGCAAGGTGATACCTGTTTTGCCTTGGCGAACAGTTTTTTCACAAGCTGGGGAGTTTCATTAACCCACTTGCTTAACAGCTCAGGCCCTTTTACAGATATGAAATTAGAATTGCTCTCATGCGCTACCGCTTTCGCCAAAAGAGTCTTTCCTGTGCCTGGAGGTCCATACACTAGCACACCTTTTGGTGGCTTCACACCCAGCCTCGAGAATGCTTCCGGATGCTTAAGCGGCCATTCGACGGCTTCTATTAGTTCTTGCTTAAGCCTTGAAAGCCCTCCAATATCTTCCCATCCGATTGTAGGAAGTTCGACCATCACTTCACGCATTGCTGAAGGTTGTACTACCTTTCTTGCCTCCTTGAAATCGTCAGAAGTTATATAGAGCTTTTCCAACACTTCATTAGGGACACTCTCTCCCTCTGCAGTATTGATCTCAGGAAGTATCCTGCGCAGCACATTCATCGCTGACTCTTTGCTTAGAGCATACAAGTCTGCGCCGACAAAACCATGGGTATAATTTGATATGTCATAGAGGTTCACATTCTGAGCGAGCGGCATGTTTCTTGTGTGTATCTTGAGGATATTCTCCCTCGATTTACTATCCGGGACGCCTATCTCAATCTCCCTGTCGAACCTTCCAGGTCTCCTTAGTGCCGAATCGAGAGAGTTTGGTATGTTGGATGCTGCAATGACTACAACCTTTCCCCTGCTCTTCAGACCGTCCATGAGCGCAAGAAGCTGTGCTACAACCCTTCTTTCAACCTCTCCATGTGAATCTTCCCTCTTTACAGCGATAGCATCTATCTCATCGATGAAGATTATTGAAGGAGCGTTCTTCTCTGCCTCTTCAAACTTCTTCCTTAGGTTCTGCTCGGACTGTCCGTAATATTTACTCATTATCTCAGGACCATTGATGAGGATGAAATTAGCTTGCGTCTCGTTAGCAACAGCTTTGGCCAACAATGTCTTACCTGTTCCAGGAGGTCCATGAAGAAGGACTCCTTTCGGAGGATCTATCCCTAACCTCTCGAAGAGCTCAGGATGTTTTATAGGAAGCTCAACCATCTCTCTTACTTTTGTTACCTCAGATGAAAGACCACCTATGTCCTCATATGTGACCTCCAGAGTCTTCTCTTCTTTAACATTCTGTGGTTCTGGATTGTAAGATATCTCAGTGTTCTCAGTTATGACCACTGGCTGTTTCGGATTTGTCTCAGAGACAACGAACTTTATATCATTCAACCCGAAACCAAGCATAGAATCTATATCAAGTACATCATCAAAGAAGGCCTTGTAAGACATAGAGTTCTGCTTCTTCTTCCTCGGACTGCCTAAGGATACTATATCTCCGTTCAACACAGCTCTTCCTAAGAGAGCATGCTTGAATATCTTTGGAGAAGCTTCAATCCTCAGTTCTTTGTGTAAAGGTGAGATGACGACCTTCTTTGCCTCACTCACATCTGCTTTCTTTATCTCTACGTACTCACCGATACCACTTCGGGCGTTCCTTCTGACAAGACCATCCATCCTGATTATATTAAGACCTATATCTCCTGGATAAGCCCTTTCAACAATGCCTAGAGTTGTCCTATCTCCTTTTATCTCGACGATATCTTCCGGCCTTACATCCAGTTCGTGCATAAAAGTCGAGTCTATCCTTATGATGCCTTTATTGACATCATCCTGTATAGCTTCAGCAACCTTGAGTTTTACAGTATTACCCATATTGCAGGGGTTAGAAGAAGGGTTTATAAAATTATTGAGAAGCTAGAATATAAACGAAAAAAGGGCTCCGATTCACTCGGAAGCCTCAGTCTTGCTCTCAGTGTGCTCAGAAGCCTTACTTGGATCCACACTAGGAAGCTTTACAGGAGAAGGCAGATTCATTGTCTGGCTCAGCATGAGAGCTTCAATGTTGCTCTTCTTCAAGATTGCATTTATCACTGGAGTAATTACATCCTTCTGTACTGGCTTCTTCTCTTCCCAAGACTTGAGTACGGACTCCATCTTCTCTTTCTCAAGTATGTAAACAACATCACCCTCAAGGGTTATGTTGCCAATCTCTGGCTCTGTCTTTGATGTGAACTCGAAAGAGAATCTCAAAGAGTTCTGCTCCACATTAGCCATCTTGAAATTAGCTTTCTTGATGTCCTTGATGGCCACATTATTAGCCACATTGACCTTTCCCTTAATGGGTTTGCTCTTCTCAGCGCTTATTTTTGAAAATGTTATTGATACTATGCTCATAAAATCACCTTCTAAAGTATTATCGTGGAGGTTTCGCGAACAGTATTTAAAAGTTTTGCATGATTTCTTCCAATTATTAAGGGATCAAAGGTTATACCCTTTCTCCGGGTGGAAAGGTTCGCCATGGTCTTTCATCGTCACAAGACCTAAGAATGCTTTAATATCCTCTTGCAACCTGAATGCAATGTCTTCTAATGTATCTTTGTGGAATTTTATCTCTTTCCTATATGTCCTGTTCTTGAAAACACTCGAGAATTTTGAAGCGAAAGAACTCTTATCCCACTTATTATCAGGGTCTATTATCAGAGTTGGTGTTATGAAGAAATTCATCTCACCTTTGTAAGCCTTAATCTTTTTCCCCTCATGCATAATCTCTGTCTGAGACATGGCAATGCCCAAAAAATCGAGGCTCATCTTATACAGTATCCATGTGGAAGACTGTTCTTCAGGAGTCTTCTTCATGCGCCACCACATGTTATAATCAGTTATCCCTTGAGCATTCTTCCTCTGCCAATAGAAGCTCTCGAACATATCATCACCAGAAGCAGGTCCATCAGCAACAAAACCTTCCTCCGAGAGCCATTCATATAGGAATTTATACATGCTCTTGAAATCAAAAACACCCTTGTAGATGACAGACAGTTTATTTAAGCCTTTTATATCAGCGATGGTATCGTCTCCCATATAAATAGTATATATAAGATGATGATTTAAATATTATTTGCTATTTTGCATTCATTTATCAGAATCTTCCCTTACTATCTTAGCGAACGCCACTTTTTCATAAGAACGAGTTATCTTAAGAGGAACCTCGCTATCCTTGCTTGCTGCAGGGACAAAGACCACGACACCATCATGCATGAGTAGCCCATCGCCCAGATCAGTCTCGTGTTCTATCTTTCCTGTGAACCTATAGCCTTCTTCCATAAAAAGATACAGAAAAAAGAAGAATAAAAATGTTTGGATTATAAGGGATCAGACATCCCTTATGCCGCTTGTCTCTACATAGAAGGTTGCCTCTCCTTCTGGAAGAGATGGACTATCAATAAGCTTCGCTACCCGAGAGCCCTTTTTCCCTTTCCGGAGATATATCCTGAATGTAGAAGCATGTCCTACAATATTGCCTCCTATAGCAGCGGTAGGATCACCAAAGAACATATCCGGCTTTGCCATGACCTGATTTGTGACAAAAACGGAGAGGTTGTACTGGTGAGCAAGTCTCGAGAGTTTGTGCATGTGCTTATTCAGCTTCTGCTGTCTCTCCGCCAAAGTCCCCCTTCCTATGAATTCTGCTCTAAAGTAAGCTGTAAGTGAGTCAACTATGACCACTTTTACATTCAGTCCTTGCTTCTTTATTATTTCCTCTACCTTGTCAACCAAGAGTATCTGATGGTCCGAATTGTAGGCCTTAGCTACTTTGATATTACCTAATACTTTTTCTGGGTCCAGACCATGTCCTTCAGCAAGCTGTTTTATCCTATCTGGTCTGAAAGTATTCTCTGTGTCTATGTATACGGCTACAGCTGTAGGATCTTCTTTCTGGCAGTTGACTGCTAGAGAATGTCCTATCTGAGTCTTTCCTGAACCGAATTCCCCAAAACATTCGGTTATAGCACCAGTCTCTATGCCTCCTCCAAGGAGATCGTTCACCATCTGTGAACCAAGAGGTATCTTTATCTTACTCTTTTCTTTCTCAAGAACATCAAGTCCAGACTCGAATCCCATCTGCATCAGTTCTCTTGCAGAATTGATCATCTTCCTTGCTGCAGTCTCTGATACTCCTGACGCACTTACCAGCTCCCCTGGAGTCGCCACGGCAACAGACATCACAGTGTCAAAACCTGAGACCATTAGTTTCTCTGCTGTCGCAGCACCCACTCCTGGAAGGTTTGTCACTGAGAGATTGTCTGAAGACAACTCTTGTGAGCCAGTATCAGTTTCAATCTCCCGCGGTTCATCTTGATTGCTTGATTTGTTCGGTTCATCCATAACCATATCCTCTTTCTTAGCTGATTCTGCTACCATGATAATCACCTTTGTTATAACTGTTTTCCTATTGTTCATCCTTTCATTGCAAGATACTCATACGCCTTGTTTAGTACAAGAGATGCTCTCGGAACATCATTAACCCTCAATGCAGAGGTTGTTTTCCAATCCCCATTCTTGTCCTTGTATGAACGCTCGAATGATACCGTATGGAAGTTTATAGGTTTTCCTTCCTTAATAGTTTCATTATTCCATATCGTCGCTCTTATCGCGCCTGAAGAGAATTCCTTCTCAGGCCTCTTACCAGTGTTCTCACCAAAACTCTTAGCTGATGTATTCATTTCATTTTCCATTTCTAAACACCTCCTTGCTGTTCGCATCTTTTTTCATCAAGGTGTAGAGTACGACGAGAGAATCGCTTAAATAGCTTGTTTGAGAATGTCTTGTGTCCAGTGATAACTAATATGAGAGAATATGGGACAATGATTAAGAAAAATAGATTAAAAGAACGGTCCTGTGAAGATATTCACGTAAGAGTCAGATGTCATCATCCATGTCTTCTAGCTCCTCAAGATTCTCCAAATCATCCGGGTCCTCTTTCTTTTGAGTGTCTTCTGCAGGAGTTTCAGTAGAGCCCTCAATATCACCTAAATCATCAGAAGACTCACCAGAGGATTCATCATTGATTTCAGAAGCGTCAGAGAATTTCACATCAGACTCAGGGACATCCTTGCCAATCTCAGGCTCTTCAGAGCCTGTATGTGGTTTTTCTGATGACTCTGATATGTTGTCTTGTGAATGTGTGCTTTCAGTTGTTTCGGGAGATGATGGTGCTTCTATGCTTCTTCCACCTTCTTTTCCCTTTTGATCATCTTTCATCTCCTCTTTTGGATCTGGGTCAGGGTATACTCTTGAGGCAATGAATTCTGTCCTATCGAACATATCGTTCTTGACAACCCTACCTTGCAGTTTCATCATCTTACCAAGAAGATCATGTTTAACAGGTTCAAATGATGAAGGATCATCCTTGTATGAAAGTATATTACTGTGATCCTTAGAAGTCATCGCCTGCATCTGATTCCTGAAGCATACAACCCTTATGCTTGATGTACCATCATCTACAAACACATTGAAAACATAAGAGAAATCAGGAGTCACTTCGTTTCCTTGGGCATTATAGAATTTCCCATCAGAGGAAGGTCTTATCCTTCTTCCTGTATCAGGATCGACTTCAAAGAAACGTGGATCGAAAACCTGAACAACAGTACCAAGAATTTCTGCATTTGTATCCTGCTCATTGAGCTCGGATATCTTCTTCCGTGGTGTCTCCCTTACAGGTGGTTTTGCCACCTCTTCACCCTCTGGATTAATCTCAAGCTTGCTCTGGTCATTAAGATGGAGCTCTACTCTTCCATTCTGTCCAGACCTTGCATTAGCATTTGTTATCCTCAATACATCGTTCTCCTTCAACCTTTCGAAGTCTTTAGTCTGATCGTTCCACATAACAAGCCTTGTGACACCACTCTCATCACCAATCAGGAGGTTAGCAACTCTGCCTTGCCTGCCGTCCTTATTGAACTCCCTTAGCTCATATTTCTGGACAATCCTTGCAGTGAGCGAGACATTTCTCATGCCAGCCATTATCTTGCTTATCTCGAGCTTTTTCTCCATGTCTGAGAAATTAATCCCTAAATCATTAGCTATTATATGGGCTGCTCCTTCCTTGCTTATTAGCCCAGAAAGCTGTGAAAGCTTATCATTAACCTTATTCTCTATCTCTTCTCTAGAAAGCGGTGATTTCTCTTCAATCACTTTTATTATATCATCATATGGAAGATTTATCATGGTCAGGCAAAACCTAAGACATTTAAATAATTTGTCGTGCTTTAGCCATAAGCTTTGCTAAATTTTCGTAAATTTCTCGTTCTGGATGCTGGGAAAATCAATCTTCTGCATCTTCATCATTTTCTTCATTCTCGCCATCTTCCTCTTGTTCATCTGATCCTACATAATGATTGTAAACTTCTGAAACCCTGCCCAGTAAATGATGGAGAGATTCTCCAAACATCATTCCTTCAGAGATCCTGCATTCCATGCCATCATCGGGAGATTCAAGATTGTCGTGTAGCCTGAAATCTAAAATTCCGATATCATTCCTTAAAAGTATCTCCGACGAGAGTCTTACAATACTCCTATTCTGCTGCTCTGTAAGAGAATCTGTGACTACACCGATGCTTATGGTCTTGTGATCATGACACAAATCAGTTGGTAGTACAGCATCTTCCCTTGCCAACTTATGTACATGAGCATCATTATCTATGATGTAGTGCATGCCAATGTTTGAGAGTGGAGCTCTACTGTGGGATATCATATTGTCAAGCGCATCTTCCATAGTTTCGTAATCTAGCCTATGTACAGTTATGCGCTGCCTCTCATTGATATAGTTAAGTGGTATACCTAAGAACCTTTGCTCCGTGCATCCATCTCTCTCTTCACAAGATTCCGATGGAGAGATTCTCAGATCTCCAATACCTGTAGAGACCTGCTCAGTGCTAAAGTCTTCTTCTTCTAGAACATATTCATCTTCATCTTGCATCTCTATAGGATCAAAAGAAAAAGCAAACTCGTGCGACAAGGGAGAATAATCCCTACTGGAATCATCATATACCATAGTGTTGTTGCTAAGGATGCAGATATACTCGTATTGTTCTTGGATGCCACATTCTTCACCTGTGTCGAAACTATCTTCTGAAAAACCGACTCCCGTACCTTCATCAAGATCTGATTTGATAAGATAGGGATTTAATCTAACGCCTAAAGAGTTTATAGTATCGTCTGGACTTCTTCTATAGTGTACCTCCTTTTCTGAGAAATCATCTGTCGAATCAAAGGAATCATGGTCTTCAGCATCTATCATTCCAAAGAATAGCTCCTCTTCTCTTATGCCATCTCTTTGCGCAACATATCTCCTCTCTTCAAATACCTCTTCGACCTCTCTTCCATCCATTCTCACAAGCTGAAAGACAATCTCTTTTCCATGTTGATGCTCGTCCTCAGCAATCCTTACAGCCATATCCTCATAGTCGAAAGCCAGATCAGAAAAATCACAATAGCAGTCATATTCTCTAATATCAGCGCACTGTATAATCCTATCTGTTATCCTGTTGAAGTCGTCAAGCATTGGGTTGCACATGCCTTCTTTCCATGTGAGTCCATTCACAGTTATAGAAGACTCTCCATATTCATCACTATAATGAGTCCTTGAGATATCTTCTTCTCCGTAATTATCATCTATATGACGCATAAGAGATTGGAAAGAGTGTGTGGTGTCTTGCTCTCCTTGTTCCACATGCTCCACAAAATCATCAATTATCTCTTTTGCGAAAGAGATCTGAGTTATATCATACTTCAATGATGCTCTGAAGGAAGGACGCACAGAGTAAGTACCATAATCGAACATCCTTGCTGATGATGATGCAGGAACAGGACGATCTGTCCAGTAGCTGTAAGCTATCAGAAAATCAACGAAATATTGCTTTATGTCATCGACCTCAAGATCCAGCTCTAGTTCTTCTCTTATGTGAGGATAAATGTTCTCCATATCCTGAAATATCATGTCAACCTGTATAGCACCTTCTTCTGAATCTATAGAATACAGTATATCATTGGCTGTTGCCCTCCCTGCAAAATATGCTAAGGCTGTGAAACCTATGTCGCCACTATAGCTATCATAAAGACGCATCAAATACCTGACAGCACTTCTTATATTGTCTTCAGGATCATCTATCTCGTACTCTTCATCCAGAAGAAGCTCCGCATCCAATGGCACTATTCCATCTCCTAGATCTGAAGAGAAGCCCTCATCACCTCTTGATGTTATAGATATTATTGATTTTATTATATCAAAACAATCCCCTGCATTCCTATGGACATTTGAGCACTCGTCAAGAATCATAGTGTCATACGCATTGACTTCTTCGCCCGATAGCTCATCACCTTCATATGTAGGAGACATGCCAAGGTCCTCTAAAGTTACCATACCAGTAAGAGAGTGTTCTGGTATTATGCTTCCATCCATAAGGAAGACCTCTGCACCATAGAACATCGAGAAACCTAAGAATATAGAGAATACAAAGAACGCTGAAAGTTTCCACAGGCTCATTATGGTGTCTGCTTTCATCTTCTATACCTCTTCATAACTGATTCTACAATGCTCCTGTCTATTTTCTGTTGCTTTAATGCCTCCTCTATCTGCACAGGAGAATAGCCCGTCTGCATAAGATTGTCAACGTACGATCTTACCTGATGCTCTGTCTTTATCCTCTTACCGATGACAAACACTCCTGTAATAAGTGCTACTGACAAGAAAGCCACTGTGCTTATGAGATAGAAGAGCACTGGATTCCTTTCTTCTTCTTGGACGTCAGTTGTTTCTCGTGGTTCTCCAGATTCTTCACCTTCACTCTCTTCTTGAACTACCTCTTCATCGGACTCTTCTGCACATTGACCTATGCAGCAACCCATGCCTGTGTCGTCAGCATACGTCTCATAGCCTTCGCACACCTCATCACCTCTACAAGATGTGCCACCGATATCAGAACATGTCTCCCTATCAACTTCCATGCCATCATATAGGCAGACCTTGTCTATGCACTCATCACAGTCGAAATCATACCCATCACAATCTGGGTCACAAACACCATCTCTCTGAAGATCACAGAAGTTATCTTCTCCTCCTGATGGACAATCCTCGGGGCAGGTTAGATAGTTCTCTATATTCTCACAAAGTCCCTCGAAACACGGTTGGCATTGACCATCATTGTTACAGAAAGAAACATCTTCCGTTTGTCCATCAACTGTGATCTCGTAATTACTTGAGAAATCAATATCATCTAGTATGAAAACCTCTATATCATATTCAGTTTCAATCTCTATAGTATTCCCACTTACAATTTCATCGGATGATTCACCATCCATTCCAAAATAGAACTCACGCTGATAATAAGGATTATAGGTGAAAGGGACAATCTCGTGTACTTCTCCATCTCTTACCTCAATGTAAAGATTGGAAGCTTCCACAGACATAGGTATGAGAAGAAGCACAGTCATTAGGAGAATGGTCTGCCGGAGCATCATGCTTCACCTCTTACTATGGAGTATTCTCCAGTCCAATGATCCATGATATAGTCTCTTGATACTACAACATTGATTCCGGTCTTGTATTCCCTTTCAGCAGTGTATGGGTCGTGTATAACAACGTAGTCTTCATTTCCTGTGATTGCTAGTACGTAATGCTGGTTTATGCAGTATCCTAGCTCGCTGGTTTCACTTGAGCATTCTGGTATCCTCTCAAACTTATCATACTCGTGTGTAATCTGCAATCTTACAAGACCTTCATCTAAGACCTCTTCTATCAGATCATAATGCTCATCATCTATTGAGTCAGCAACCTCGAGTGTGCTTGTGGAATCCCCTGGAATAGTGACTCTTGAAGTAGTAGTTTCAACATCATCAAAGATGTCTTTCCGCTCTTCCTCAATATCTCCTGATTCAAGTACATCGCCTCTCATCTCTTCCATCAGAGAGCTTATACTTCCCGTATTAGGACTCCCTAACTCATCAAAGTATTCTCCGAAAAAAAGGAATGCCATCTGCGAAGACTTGAATCCACAACCTTGCTGGCATATATTTTCATAATCTATGTTGCAGAAACCATCTGCACATTCATGTATATTACACTGATTCATATATGGAACTGGTTCCGGTTGTAACTCATCTGGGCAAGGTCCTGTGCAAGCCCTTCCACTACATTCGAAGTCATCACTGTTCCTTCCTGTTATATCAACAGCTCTTGACAGGTCGCCTATATAATTGCATTCGTTAGACATATCAATGGCATGTGAACGTGTCGACCTTGCAGAAGCAGATACCTCTCCATCTTGGAATTCACTTGCATCTATCGGATAATTAACGGTTCCGCGAGAATAGCCTTTCGCGACAAGATGATTTCCATCCTGTACGAAGAATATATCATGGTTGAAAGGGAGAGATATTGAAGAGGATATCATCCTATCATACATCGCTCTTGAAAAAGACTCTTTAAGTCTCTCTGATGAATCACTCAAATCACTCTCAGAAAAACATTCATTATATGGATGGTTTGCTAATGGGATTCCTGAAGGATTTATGCAACCTGGATCTGTTATATACATCCTTCCTGCCTTGTCAGAGACAGCATCTCTGATAGATTGTGTGGCTATTATATCCATAGTCGACATCTCTGTCTCAACTAGAGACTTCAAGGTCATCAGATGTATCTCCCTCTGACCTAAAGAACCATAGAAAGGGTCACTCCTGTTTTCCCCTAGTTCTTGGAGTCTCATGAAACCAAAGACTGCAAATCCAGAAATCATTCCCAACAGTAGAAGTATGGGAAGTATCTCCTGCGCTTTCTTCCCCTTGATCCATCTCCACTCAACTACTGCCCGTACCGAGCGTGAGCTCATATACATCACCTTCCCTTCCATAGAAATCTATCTCTGTAAGAACGTTGATATCTCTTCCTCTTGATTGGTATCTGCATATATCTTCATCCCTCATCTCTGCCATACACCCTCTCATCTGTATCCTTATCCTGCAGTCATCTTCATGGTTCATTGTTGCACAAAGAGAATCCGCAAACCTGTCTGCGAAATCATCGAACTCTTCTGAAATCTCTATCTCATTCTCACCATCTATATTCATATCCATATATTCAGCAATCATAATTCCTCTATACTCCTCATCGAATTGGTGAGCTGGAGCCTTCAAGAACCTTGACAATTCATTATTTACGACTTCCCAAGTGTCATCAATCTCCTCAGCATCACCCTCCATCATGAAAGACCCTGCAGCATTCATTATAAGAAGGAAGAATATCATGAATATTCCTACAAAGATAATTACGAAAAAATCTCCTAATGCTTTCTTTGATCTCATCATCCTAATGTCTCCGGTTGTCTTTCTACGAGGATATTCGCCAGTGAAACATTACCATCATCATGGACAAGGACAGGAGTCCTGAAAGAGACTTCAAAAAAATCTCCAAACCATCCTGATGTATATGCCCTTTGGTCATTACCTATATCATCTATTATGAATCTGTACTCATAATCATAACTGCTAAGGTCTATGCATCTTTCAAGAGTATTATTGTTGAATCTTGACATATCTATCATATCATAAGTCCTCCCCGTACCATCGGTATAAGCTAGACAATCTGGAGACGATAATATCCTTTCTCTCACCATCCTCTCCTCTATGCCAGGAGGTATCTCATTCATCGAACCTGCAACAGAGCTTATTGTGCCAACGAACCCGCCTGCTGACAGTAGTATCATGAAAGCATATATCATATAGACCATGAATTTCATTCCGCTTATGTCCGCTTTCTTTTGGCGCATCATTGGAACTCACCTATAACATCATCAAAGATGTTCCTTAATCTCACTACATGAGATTCCATGTCATTCATTGTGCTTCCAAGCTTGAACAAAACTGTATTCTCTTGTATCTCTACTCCATATGCGTCGTCAAAGATAGGGTCAATAGAGAATACCGATATTGAGTCGGTATCTATGGCAGGATGCAGTGCAATATTGTTTACTATATTGCATGCGATTTCTCTTGCTTGAGGATTCTTGTGATGCACATAGGCTACGAAGTCATTAGATGAACGGGAAGAATAAGATGAGATGAACATCTCCATATCAAGACCGAACCTATCATGGCTTGACAATGGTTGTCTAGGACTCATATCAATATTCCTTTCCAGGAAATCGTGTATAGTATCGGATAACCTTGATGCGAAATCCTCTACCTCTTCTTCATCGTCATGTATTATCCGCATACTGGATATAGGATCGTGATCACTCGTAGTGTGACAATTAATAAGATCAAGATCATGGTCTTCATTAAGAGATATACCATGAGGTCCACTTGTCAGTTCAAGATACTCAGGTCGTTCCAGATATATATCTTCCATACCCGGAGGGCCTGCTGTCCTGTATCTCAACAATCCCGAAGTTATATCTTCATCACCATGAAGTTCGATAGTTGTTGAGTTCATTTTCAGGTTCCTTGTGTATATGTTCCTATTCAGATCTACAATAGAATTACCTGGCATAGAGCTCAGAGCATTTATTGTCAAAGACATATCTTTCAAGGCGTAATCAAGATGTCTTGTTTCATCCTCTCCAAAAAGTGTGCCCACGTTTACAAAGAATATGAGTAGCATCGCACCTATCCCTAAAGACCATACTCCATAGAATAGCAAAGTGTCTGCTTTCTTGTTCATCATACTAATTCCGGCGAATTTCGTTTATATATCTTTCGAGGCGATTTTGAGAAAATACTCCTACCAATCTTGTCCTGCCTCGCCTGTGCTAGGTATTTCCACACCAGATTCTTCTGATGATGAGAGTAACTCTTCTTCCATCTCACACATATACCTATTGAAACAAACTACAAAAGACTCTTCACCATCACTTGTGAATTTCCTGTAGTAGATCTGCATAGAACGCCTTCCTTCAACGTTGTTGACAAGAATCCTTACTCCGTCCTGCTCGATAAGTCCAG
>CAZMXQ010000008.1:0-22021 GCA_964570335.1 uncultured Methanosarcinales archaeon | reverse complement strand
GATTTCACGAAAACTTTTTAAATAGTTCCTAGTTCCATAAACCAACATGGAAGCAGAACCTAAGCATCAGGATAACGAGCAGGAAGGAAAGGAAGATTCCAATCAGCAGAATGAGAACTTCTTGGTTGATCAGGATCTCTACTTGAAGGCAGGTATACATATAGGTACTAAGTTCAGGACAAGATACATGAGTAATTTCATCTATAAGACCAGATCTGATGGTCTATCCGTACTCAACATCCAGAAGATAGATGAGAGGATAAGGATGGCTGTAAACATGCTATCCGAGTACGAGCCTGAAGATATACTTGTGGTATGCAGGAGAGAGAATGGCTGGAGGCCTATGAAGCTCCTACAGAAGCATACTGGTATTAAGATATTTCCGGGTAGATACCCTCCAGGGATACTTACCAACACAAATCTTGAAGACTTTGTCGAGGCAAAGATTCTATTGATATCTGATGCATGGCCTGACAGGAATGCAGTAGAAGATGCAATGAGGATCGGTATACCTATAGTGGGTCTCTGTGATACAAATAATCAGTCTAATAATATAGATCTTGTAGTTCCTTGTAACAACAAGGGTAAAAAGGCTCTGGAGCTATTCTTCTACATTGTGACAAGAGAGTACTTGAGGAAGAAGGGTCTCTTGACAGAAGAGAAGGAGAAAGAGATCAAGATTGAAGACTTCTTGCAGGAAGAATGAGTTCTTAGAAGTTTATCTTCTTTATTCTACTATTTACTTTTTCACCTTAGCTTAAAAGCTTTTAGTATTTCTCGCTTTGCAAAACTTTATTAATATGGATTCTGAGTAATGAATTGAGTTCTTCATGGAAAAAAGCAGATCTGGAAATAACGGCAAGAAAAAACCCATAATAAGTATAAAGGGGGCATGGAAGACCTACAAGATGGGTGAGGTAGAAGTTCATGCACTCCGTGGTCTGGATCTTGATATATACAAAGGTGAATTCATAGCTATCCAAGGTCCTTCAGGTTCTGGGAAAAGCACGGCGATGAACCTTGTAGGATGTCTTGATATACCCACTAAAGGTCATATATATCTTGAGGGTGAAGATATCTCACTCATGGAAGAATCTGAACTGGCTCAGATGAGGGGCAAGAAGCTAGGATTCATATTCCAGAAATTCAATCTGATAAATACATTGTCTGCTATCGAGAACATAATGTTGCCAATGACATTCCAGGGTTATGAGGAAGAGGAGAGATACAAGAGAGCGAAAAAACTGCTTGAGATGGTGGACCTGGGTGATCGTCTTGACCATAAGCCAACAGAGATGTCAGGAGGTCAGCAGCAGAGGGTTGCCATCGCAAGGGCTATGGTTGTTGATCCAGATATAATATTGGCGGATGAGCCGACTGGAAATCTTGATTCCAAGACAGGAGGGTCTGTAATGTCTTTCTTGAGAGACCTAAACAGGAAGCATGGCAAGACTATAGTCATGGTGACGCACGATGACAAGCTTGCAAAAGAGGCAGACAGGATAGAATTCCTCAAGGATGGAGAAATATTCAGGAGTACAAGAAAGTGATTTATCGGAGTCTCTCCTATTCCTTGCAAAATCGGAAACAAAACATTAATAAAGGCCCTTTTCAGGTGATACGTGTATGGTATTAAAAAAGGAAAAGTATGGTGCAAGAAGCTTTATCACTATATTCATCTCTTTGGTTCTTATCGCCTCACTCGTACCTTCTGTGCAAGGTGATACTAGACCAGATTTTCCTAAACTAAATGTAGTTCTACAAAGCTATGATCCTTTTCCTGCAGAGCCAGGGGAATATGTGACATTGAAATTCAGGGCAACTAATGTGGGTACTGAGACAGCGCCATCAACTGTCTTTGAGTTAAGACCTGATTCACCTTTCAGTGTAGAGTATGACCACGACGACCGAAAGGAGTTCGGTTCTCTCTTGCCAGGGCAGAGTGTGAATTTTGAGTTCAGAGCAAGAGTGCGAGACGATGCTGTTGTGGGAGATAATCAGATAAAATTGAGGCACTCCACAGATTCTACAAGGGATAACTGGATAACAAACGAATATGATGTATCGATAAGGATAATAGATTCTTTGCTATCTATCTCTGATGTAAATGCAGAGCCTGAGTTGTTTAATCCAGGTCATACCTCCAGACTCTCATTAAATCTCTCTAATTCAGGATCGACATCAATAAGAGATGTTTCCGTAAGGCTTAATCTGGACAAGATGGATGAGAATCCAGATTTTGCAGACAATATGCCTTTTGCTCCCACAAGATCCACTACTGAGAGAAGTTTCAGACTGATTGGTCCGGATTCTGTGGAGACTATGGATTTCGATCTGATGACTTTCTCAGACGCTGATGCTGGAGTCTACAGGATACCTATGACCATAAGTTACAGGGATGAGTCAGGAGAGGTCCATACGAAGGATGATATTGTTGGGGTCAGAGTCGGGTCAGAGCCAAGGATAAGCGCTTCTGTCGATTCAGTCGATCTTAGCAGTAGTGGAGCAGATGCTAATTTCAGGATAGTCAATAGAGGTACCATAGATCTCAAGTTTGTGACTGCCAGAGTCATGGAGTCTGATGATTTTGAGCTTAACTCTGCATCTGATGAGTTCTACATAGGAAGGCTTTCTAGTGATGATTTCGATACGATCTCTTTTGATCTGGATGTAGATCGTGACAAGGACTATCTTTCTGTGCCATTAGAACTGGAATTCTTGGACGCGAACAATAATGAGTTTATCGAGGAGTACGATCTTACCATAAACATGGATGCTGTGAGAAGGTCTGCTGCACAAGAAGGTGGTTCCGGAGCACTTGTAATATTGATAGTGGCTGCTGTCTTTGTAGGTCTTTTCTTGTACAAGAGAAAACGTAAAAAGGCTAAGCGTTGAATATGGGCTGTGGCACGATTCAATATTTTTTGGAAACAGCTTCAAAATTCTCTATTGTTTATAAACAACTGTGAATAGGTAAGTTTATATCTTCATATTGATTATTTGCTTTCTAGTTGTGTGCTAAGGTGTTTTCCTAATCTTTGCACAATGTTTTTAAATCGATATACCGATATTGGTGTCCAATATGATAAGACAGCACTTCAATGAAGAGGAGCCAGATTCTGGAGAACGCATAGTTCTGGATCGTGCGGCTTTCAGAGCATTGGCTTCTGATACAAGGGTAGATATACTCAGAATACTCGACAAACGCCGTAAGACTTTGACCGAGTTAGCTGATGACCTTGGTCTAGCTGTAGCTACGGTAAAAGAGCACATGGTAAGTCTCTCAAACTCCGGTCTTATCATAGTGAAGGACGAGGGGCGTAAGTGGAAGTATTATGAGCTTACTGAGAAGGGAAAGGCTGTCTTGTATCCTGAAAGGAAAAAGATCTGGGTGATGATAGCATCGCTGATCTTCATGGTGATGCTTGCCTCTTACATGTCTTTCCATGATATGGGATATGTGGTTCCGGATACTGCAAGGAGCTCTGTCGATGGAAGTATATTCGGTTTTACGGTGGATGATGCTCGAGAAGCTCAACCCATGGCTCTGCCAGAAGGTGATGAGAGCATCGGAGATGGGAGGATAGCTGATGATGTTCCCGATGGCGCTCCATATGAAGTTGAAGAGGCTGAAGAAGATATGGGAATTACTTCTGTAGATGACGAGCCTGTTGAAACCAGCGAAGAGGCTGAACCCGAGGTTGATCTCTATGATGATAGAGGTGAACCTGCAGAGATGACAGAGCGTGAGCCTCTTATTGGCCATGTCTTAGGACTCCCTGTTCTCAGGTATGTATCATACTTGTTAGTGGTCATGATATCTGTATCACTTGTAGCTAATGGTTACAAATATAAGAGAAGAAGGAACAATAGGACATGATGGATTTTCCTGTGATTAATCAAAATGTTTTTAAACATCTTTCTCTGTAATAAAAATCAATGCCAGGAAACGGTCAAGAAAAGGTCAGCATGGTTCTCCCGATACTCATATCAGTGATACTAGTATCGGTTGGCACCATCATATACTACTCGTATGGTGATAATGCTGATGAAAGCAATCTTGATGGTGTTGAGCAACCTGACCTTGCAGCAGAAGAGGAAAATCCCGCTGAAAATGCTGCGGCGACTATGGATTCTGAAGTGGAAGATGAACTCTCAGAATGCTTGACAGGAATACCTCATCAAGATGACTGGTGCTACATCAATGTCGCAGTTGAGCACAGGGTTGATGTCTGTGACGATATAATACAGAGTGATTTCAGGAATTTCTGCAATGCTGTTATATCTAATGATCAATCATATTGTGAAGAGATAGGTTCACAGAGCCTTGAGCAATCATGCTTTGAACGTGTATGATGTTATTTCTTTGTCTACTTTTTGTTGTTTCACGATAACCTTTTAAAAATATCAAGAACACTAATGTTATGCCAAAGAAGAAATTGACCGCTGCGACCGATGTCTCTAAGATAAATATAGACCCTAGATTCGTAGAACGCTATAAGATGATACTAGGGGATTCTTATGATACTTTCTTTGAATATTCTATGAGGCCTCTGAAGAAAGCCATACGTGTAAATACATTGAAGACTGACATTGATTCTTTCAAGAGAAGTCTTCCAAAAGAGTGGGAAGTCGAGAAAGTACCTTGGTGTGATGAAGGGTTCTGGATAAGGAATGCAGAAGAGGAGAGGTTTGACATAGGAAACCTCCTAGAACATCCTTTGGGTTATATCTATGTCCAGGATCCCGCTTCTATGATTCCTCCTGTTGTACTTGATGCACAGCCAGGAGAGATGGTGTTGGACATGTGCGCAGCGCCAGGCTCTAAGACAACACAGATTGCCCAGGGTATGAAGAATCGTGGTACTGTCATAGCGAACGATAATATGCCAGATCGTCTCAAGATGTTAGAGATGAATGTAAGAAGATTAGGCATACAGAATGTCATAATAACACAATCTCCTGGAACTAACTTGAGGAGACTGGAAAAGAAAGGTATGTATTTTGACAAGGTATTGCTCGATGCTCCTTGTTCAGGCTCCGGTACTATAAGAAAGTCCTACAGGACTGTCACAGATTATAGCTATAATTTTGTCAAGAAGATGTCACAGACACAGAAGCGCCTCATATTGACTGCATTCGATATGCTGAAAGTAGGAGGGACTCTCGTCTACTCGACTTGCACACTTGAACCAGAAGAGGACGAAGAGGTAATAACTTATCTCTTGAACGAGAGGGACTCTGCCCGCATCGAGTCGATAGATCTCCCCTTGAAGTCCTCAAAACCTTTCTACTCGTTTGAAGGCAAAGAATTCCATGAGGATATAGGGAAATCTTTGAGGATATATCCTCAAGATAATGATACAGAAGGCTTCTTTGTTGCCAAGATAACAAAAAAGTGAAGCTTTTGCAATTGTCCCGCTTCTAAAAAATTTAAATATAATGATAAAAATTGAGCAATATTGATGCGATATGCCAGAGTATGAGTCAAAGATAAAGGAGTTGGAAGAGAAGATAGCCTCTACTCCTTACAATAAGAAGACACAGCACGCCATAGGTCTATACAAGGCTCAGATTGCCAAACTTAAAGAGAAAGAGATGGCCAGGAGCTCTAAGAAGGGGTCATCTGATGGGTACCAGGTGAGAAAGACTGGTGATGGGACTGTCATACTTCTGGGTTTCCCTTCTGTAGGTAAGTCAACGCTTTTGAATAGTATGACGAATGCTGAGTCTGAAGTGGGTAGCTATGCATTCACCACACTCAGTGTAGTACCTGGACTCTTAGAGCATGACCATGCGAAGATACAGGTATTGGATGTTCCAGGTATAGTCTCTGGTGCTGCCTCAGGAAAAGGAAGAGGAAGAGAGGTCTTATCCACTATAAGGAACGCTGACCTCATATTAATGGTCATAGATGCACTCCATCCAGAGCATCTTCCAGCAATCAAGAAAGAGATCTGGGAGACAGGTGTAAGGATCGACCAGAAACGACCTGATGTGAAGATAGTAAAGAAGGCTAAAGGTGGGATCTCTTTCGGTAGTACAGTACCGCTCACCAAGATTGATGAAGAGACGGTGACATCTATACTGCATGAGTTCAGGATAAGCAATGCTGATGTAGTGTTGAGGAGTGATGTTGATGTTGACCAGTTCATTGACTGCATTGAAGGTAATAGGGTGTACATGCCTTCGCTTTTAGTCATCAATAAGATCGATCTTGTTAACAAGGCTACGGCTGACAGGTTGAAGAAGGAGCTTAAACCTGATCTGTGCATATCTGCAGAAAAGAAGGATCATATAGATGAGCTGAAGGACCTTATATTCGAGAAGCTTGATCTTATACGTATCTACATGAAAGAGCCTAGTGAAGAGGCAGACATGGATGAGCCATTGATAACATTCAGAGAAAGCACTGTGAAAGATGTCTGCAATAAGCTACACAAGGATTTTGTGAAGAAATTCAAGTTCTGTAGGGTTTGGGGCCCATCCTCTAAATTTGATGGACAGAAGCTCATGCTCAATCATGTGTTGAAAGATGGGGATGTCCTAGAGCTGCACATGCGTTAAAATCTTCCATAAGCACAAGACATATCATCAAAAGAAATATAAACATACTCTTGACCTCCAGTCCTATGGCGATAAAAGCTTCAAGGGTACAAAGCCCTAGTTCTATAAACACATACAAACAGTGTCCTAGGAAGTACTACTATCAGTATATAGCGAAGCTTCCTACCAAACAGAATATACATACTATCAGGGGAAGTATCGTCCACTCAGTTCTTGAGGACTTCTTCGATCATGACATAGATACAGAGGGAATATCTGGGGATAAGCTTCTTCTTAAGGCGATAAAGCTGTTTGAGGATCATTGGGAGAAGAAGAAGGATGATCTTGACTCTTTGGGCCTTGATGGCTCCACTCTCCAATACTATTATGATGATAGCAAGACTATGGTAATAAGGTGGGTGTCCTACATACTTTCAAGACTCAATTCTATGGAGGAAGAGCTTCCAGAAGCCTTCAATAAACTGAAGCCGATAAGAGAGCAGAGGTATAAGTCAGAGGAGCTTTCTGTGATGGGCTTCATAGATGCTATTGAAGAAGTGGATGGTAAGGTAAGATTGATCGACTACAAGACCTCAAAAGCAGATAAGATGACTGACGAGTATAAGCTCCAGTTGGGTATATATGCGCTCCTATACAAAGAGAAACACGATGTATATCCTGACGAGGTCGGATTATTCTTATTGAAGCATGGAGAAAGGATGTTGGCAGTGACTGATGAGCTTGTGAGGAACGCTAAGTTTGAGATAGAGAATATACATATGAGTACTCAAAGCAGGGATATGCGCGACTACCCCAAGAAACCAGGTCCTTTATGCAATTTCTGTGATTTCTATCACCTTTGTTTCCCGAAAAGTGACGAAAATAAGCGCTAAAAGCACACTTAATTTCTACAGTATACAAATGTTTTTAAAGCAATATCTTTAACTGAAACCTGTGAGTTGGACATTTTCACTGTATAGGGAAAATGAGGGGTTATCTCTAAAAAGTGATTCACATTTTGTGTTATGTATTAGTGGTGGGTGAAATTTATGGATGAGTGGTATGAGGAACTTGACTTCGAAGAAAATCCTTTCAGCATCAATCCTTCTGATTTTGTAAAGAACCTGGTAGCAAGGGACGACTTGGTCGATGAACTGGTCTATAGGGTTGCATCAGGAACGATAGCATTCTTGGAAGGTGAAGAAGGTTCTGGTAAGACATCATTGTTAAGAGCTGTAATAAAAAGATTCAAAGGTAGGGGTAGAGTCATATACGTGAACTGCGACAAGTTCAAGAAGAAGTTGAATGTTGAAGATCTGCTCGTTGAGAGGAATGGCTTCTTCTCAGGGAAACTATTGAGGAAGAGACCTAAGAAGATGATATTGCTGTTGGATAACGTACAGCATCTATCTTATAAGAATATGGAGAGGATAAAGAACTATTATGACGAGAATTTCTTGTTGAGTGTAATATTCACAGGTGAAGACTTTGGGAAGATACCATTCTCCGACAGTCTCAGGCAGAGGATGGAAGGAAGGGTCTTCAAGATACCTAAGATGACAGATAAGCAGATAGTGGAGATGGTCAGGTCGAGGATTGGTGATATCAGGTTCTTGTCCGATGAGATCATAACAGATGTTGCTAAAAGGTCAGACAATAATCCTAAGAGGACTCTCAGATCTCTTGATGAGATATCAGAGTTTGTAGTGAGTCTGGAAGAGGATATTGTGACAAAAGCACACGTTGATGAGGTGCTTTCAGGAGACTCGAGTAAGCCACTTGCTAAGGATGAGGAAGAAAGCTCGGACGATCCAGACAAGTCAGCTGATGTGGAAGATGTTGCTGATGAATCTGAAGATGACCAGGAAGTTGAGCTCGAGAAGTATGGCGAGTCTGATGAGGATGATACTGTTTCAGAAGAATCTGCTTCGGAAGAGACTGTCTCCGATTCTCCTGCAAAAGAAGATTCCTCAGATGCTGATTCGGATGCAGAAAAGGAATCGAAGGAGTCTAAAGTTGAAGAAGATGACAAATCGTCTGATGGCAAAGAGGAATCGGATGAGGATGCTTCTGTTGAAGAAGACAAGTCAGAAGACAAAGGAAAGCAAGCTTCACATGATGAATCTCCAGATGATGAGGATTATGATGATATAGATGATTTCTTTGCAGACTTGACTGACGATGAGGATGACAAATCGTCTGATAGCAAAGGGGAACCGAAAAAGGAAGATAAGTCTGGTGAGAGTCATGCAGAAGAGGTCGAAGATAAAGCAACTGTCTCAGAGGAAAAGAAGAGATCTAAGCAGAAGGATCTGAAGCCTGTGATCACTGAAGACAAGAAAGAGGATGAAGATGATCCTGATGACTTCTTCGAGGATGACTTCTTTGCAGATGATGAGAAGGATGAAGAGGATGATTACTCAGAGGATATCGATGTGTTCGATGAGTTCTTTGAGGATGATGACGATGAAGAGGAGAAGGATAGGTGATTTCAGTGGTAAACAATCTTTGGTATAAGGAGCTTGGTTTTAGGAACAATCCTTTCACGATCAAGCCAGGAGTGCTTAATGATGAGATTATAGCGTATGACCTAGAAGAACTCTTCAACAAGATTGATTATGGCGAAGTTATTTTTGTAGAGGGACCTTATGGTACTGGTAAGTCTACAATCTTGAAGAATATAATCAATGAGTTTGGAGGGAATAAGCAAGTAGTATATTATTCAGCGAACAGGAAGGAGGGAACTGTAGACTTCTATGGCCTGTTGAAAGGCAAGTATGGAGCTATCGGAAGGATGTTCAAGAGTCTTCCAAGGGACATGATCCTTCTCCTTGATGAAGCAGATGCTCTACAGGAAGATGATTTTGAGAACTTGAGGGAGTACTATGAGCAGGGTAATTTCAAGTCCATCGTACTTGTCGCAGATGATTTCGATAAGCTGAATATAACTGATTACTTCTTCAATCTCGTGAAGGATAATGTGATCTCCTTGACCGAATTGGATGAGGGAGAGGCAGTCATGCTTGTCAGGTCAAGAGTAGGCGATGTTGATGTGATGGATGACTCTGTGATAAAGAAGGTCTTCCGTCTATCTGGAAAGAACCCAAGGACATTCCTGAAGAATTGTGAAGATGTTTGCAGGTATGCCCACAAGCATGGGGCTGATAAGGTAACTGAGCAGCATGTCGAGAAGGCTCTTGGAAAAGAGGTTTGATTTTCTGTATATTGGTTATTATCGAAATGTTTAAAAACAAATCCAGCTTATCTTTTTAAAAGACATACAAATGGGTCCTTATAGGAGGGGGAACTTTCCTTTCTATGACTATGAGACACTCTTGTGTGTCGCAGCCCGTCACGAGAGTACCTAATGGAGCTGTCGCTGAATGCAAGCGATGAGATTAGGGGTTAGTGATTCGGGCAACAGACCTTTTCATTCAGAATCACACATCATTATCATCACGATTATTGAAGATAGAATTTTTCTGAGTGTTTTAGGTCTGTTCCGGTGGACCGGACCCAAGTCCTTAGGACACAGCATCATCATGATATCACAAGATCACTACAGATTTGAGTAATGATAAGAGTAAGAGTTGATATATTGTTTAACGCTGTTTCTTAGGGCTATTGTATTTAGATAGATGAAGGAGGAGATTAGAATGGCTAAGATAAGCCCGGTAGCTAATAAGTATATAATTCATTCAACCATACAGGTTGACGGTGTTGTTGATAGACCAGATGTGATTGGAGCGATTTTCGGTCAGACTGAGGGCCTTCTAGGAGAAGACCTTGAGCTGAGGGAGCTGCAGAGATCTGGGCGTATAGGAAGGATTGAGGTAAATCTTGATACTTCCTACGGAAAGACAAAAGGAAAGATAATAATACCATCGAGTCTTGATAAATCTGAGACTTCTATTGTCGGGGCGGCTCTCGAGATAATACAGAGGATCGGTCCTTGCAATGCAAAGATACAGGTTGATACTATAGAAGATGTCAGAGTCCTCAAGAGGAACTTCGTCGTGACCAGAGCTAAGGAACTCCTCAAGAAACTTATGGAGAGTTCCATGCCTGATTCTCAAGAGTTGAGCGATGAGGTTGCACACTCTGTGAGGGTCATGGAGATACAGAGCTATGGTAAGGACAGGCTTCCTGCAGGTCCTGGTATCGATGACTCTGATGAGATCATTGTGGTAGAGGGACGTGCTGATGTGCTAAGCCTTCTGAAGAATGGTTTCAAGAATGCTATAGCGATCAATGGTAGCAATGTATCCGAGACAATAATCGAGCTCTGTAAGAGAAAGACAGTTATCGCTTTCCTAGATGGAGATAGGGGCGGTATACTGAATTTCCAAGAGTTGACTAATGTCACGGAGATAGATTTCGTCACTATGGCTCCTGATGGAAAGGAAGTTGAGGAACTGACAAAGAAAGAGATACATAAGGCGCTACGTGCTAAGATAACTGCAGAGCAGGCTCTTATGGATTTCCAGAAGAAAGGTTCCCTTACAGCATCCATGAGCTTCGAGGAAGAGGGTGGCAATAAGAAGAAAGGTGCTGCAAAACCTAATAACAACAAACAGAAGAATGCGAGAGACTCTCAGAAGAAGAGTGCTCCTGCAAACAATAATAGCAGGGATTCCAACAATAAGGGCTCTCAATCGAGCCACCAGAAGCCACAACAGGTGAAGGCTACACAGCATGAGAAAGATGTGTTCAGGAATTTCCTCGAGGATCTTGTTGGTACAAGGGGAGGATATATCCTTGATGAGAAGCTTAACATATTGGGCAAGGTTCCTTTCTCAGAGCTTCAGAAGAGCATCCGGAGCATGAAGTCTGGAGTGCATGCAGTAGTCTTTGACGGCACAGTGACTCAGGATATCGTGAAGACTGCAGAAAGCTCTAAGATGAAGTTTGTTGTTGGTAACGATTCTAAGGTTGATGCCAATAAGGCAAATGTGGCAGTACTTACTGTGAATGATCTATGATCATTCTCTCTTTTTTTTATTATCATTATTCTCTTTTCTCTTTTTTTACAAATAGATTTATATACATCTAGACTGGATTTAGGTTCATGGTCATAGACTATCTGCTACTTGGTGTCGGTCTCTTTGGGCTCATCGTGGGTTCAATAACAGATATACAGAAAAGAGAGGTAGCAGACTGGGTCAACTATTTCCTAATATTTTCAGGAATCGCTCTGAGACTCATATTCTCTATCTATACTGGCCAATGGGATTTCTTCGGATTCGGTATGTTGGGTCTCATTATCTTTACTATCATAGCCTATGTGATGTTCTTGAGCGGGCAATGGGGCGGTGGGGATAGCAAGATGCTCATGGCTATGGGTATCCTGTTCGCTACCTATCCTGAGTCACTTTATGCTTATTTTGATCCTGTGTTCCTAGGATTCCCATTCTTGTTGGGTTTCTGGTTGAATCTCTTGATATTTGGTGCGATCTATGGTATACTATGGACTATAGGCTCTGGGGTGTTCCACTATAAGGAGATGATATCATCATACAAGGAGTGGGTAAAGAACAAATACATAAGGAAGGTAAGATTGATATCCCACTCATTGGCTCTTGTTCTGATTGTTTCAGGACTCTTTCTAGGCAACTATCTGTTCAGGGTCTCTGCGATAGTATTCGGTGTGATAATACTCGGTTTCTTCTATCTCTACATAATAATAAAATCAGTAGAGAATGCTTGCATGTTCAGAATGGTAAGAGCTGATCAGTTGGTAGAGGGGGACTGGCCCTTCGATGATATTATCGTGGAAGGAAGGAAGGTTTTCTCTAAAGATAAGGCGATAGGTCTTGAGAGGAAGGATATAGATCGTCTGATGAGATTGTCAGAGAAGAAAAAGATAGGAAAGATAAAGGTGAAGCATGGAGTGCCATTTGTTCCAAGCTTCCTGATAGCACTCTTGTTTACCCTCTCCTATGGTAATGTGCTTGTATTCCTGATATAGTGGCATCCTATACTATCTTGCACAGACCTTTTCCCGGGGTTTGTCCCGAAAGGAGTGTTTTTGTATACTGTCCTACTGGGCTTCCCGAAGGGAACAACCCCTCCCAGTCAGTAGTCATGCGTGATTAAGAATAAAGAAAAATCCAGACAAAGGATTTTTCTAACATTCCAACGAAGTTTGGAATGAATCCCGCAACTGATGACTCAAGATAAAGTAAATTTATCTGCACAATTAAGCTCTGCTTAATTTGTGACTACGGACAGTATACTCTTATCCACCTTTTTGGACAGACCTTTTCCTGGTAAGTTTTTTAAAGCTAGTTCACTTTTACCTTCAGTATGGCACAGCCTAAGAACACTATCAGGCAAGATAGGTCAATTAAGAAGTTTCTTGTCGATAATGCAAGGGTCATATTCCTTGTGCTCATATTCATAGGAGTCTTATCTATACGCTTGTACTTTGCAGTGCAGACACCTGAGTTCAGCGATGATAACTCATATTTTGTGCTGAGACAGATAGAGAACATTAGAGAAAGCGGTGTTCCTGAGCTCGATGATGCAGGCTCAGGGTCTTTCTTCCTTTTTCCTCCGGTCTTCTACTACATATTAGCATTCTTCAGTCTTTTCATGCCGACTAATATTGTTGGAAAGGTTGTACCAAATGTATTCGCAGCATCGACGATATTCATAGTATACATAATATCTATGAAATTCACGAGAAATCAGGAGGCTTCTATGTTCGCTGCTGCACTTTCTGGTTTCATACCTGTATTCTTCCTTGAGACTTTCAATACAATCTCTATATATTCACTCATTGCTCCGCTTGTACTTTTCTCTTTCTATTCTTTCCTGATGATAAGTACAAACACAAGATTCATACCCATATACATCTCATCGATCCTATTGCTGAGCTTTACGCATCCCACTGCTTTCTTTGTTGTCGCCGCTCAGATAATATATCTCACTTTCATTAAAGTAGAAGGCCTAAAGTACCATGATGTGGAGGTAGAGGTCATACTTGTCTCTATTTTCATAATAGTATGGTCACAGTTCCTCATATTCAAGAATGCTTTCTTGGCCTTTGGCCCTTCAATAATATGGCAGAATATACCATCTGAGGTGTTTACACAATATTTCCACGGGATAACATTGATTGATGCTATTACTCTGATAGGTCTTGTGCCTACATTTGCAGGAGCGTCCATATTCTTCCGATATGTCCGGGAAAGGAAGTCTAAGTTCATATTCTTCTTCCTCAGCTATTCTATTCCTATATTCCTCATGTTATGGTTACGGATGATAATACCTGTAGCAGGATTGATACTCCTCTCATTATCTCTTGTAGTTGTGCTCAGTAAGTATTACCAGGTCTTTATGAACTATCTCAAAAAAACAAAATTTTCCTCGTTCAGGGTGCCTATTGTGGCCGTCGCAGTGCTGATAACTTTCATAACAACTCTCTCACCTACATTCTCTCTTATAGATTCTGAGATTGAGTCAGCTCCTTCTGACCAAAAGATAGAGACTCTGCTCTGGGCAAGGGATAACATACCGAGCGATTCGACTATACTATCGTCTTATGAGGACGGTTTTTTAATTAGATATTATACAAGGAGACAGACAGTCTTGGATTCCAATTTCTTGATTGTTGAGGACATAGATACTATTGTAGATGATATCAACGAGTTCTATAACACGATATATGTTATCGATGCACTGAGGATACTTGAGAAATACGATGTGAGTCACGTGTTCTTAAGTGATAAGATTATAGATAGACTCGGTGATGAAGTTGGTCGTGTGCTTGATGATGAGAGGTGCTTCGAGGAAGTTTTCTCTCATGGTGAGAAGGAGAACAGTCTTTATGAGGTCACATGTTCTCTGAGAGGTACGGAATGATGAATGATGACTTTGATGAGATACTGAGGATACAGAGGATGATTGATGACTCCACTAGAAAGGAGATCCAAGAGGATAGATTATCTGATCTCATGGCTCTCGTCAATTCAGTTGTACCACATGATAAGAAGATACAGCTCGAGCTTATATTTTACGCTGCTCTCGACAAGGGTTATGGAGAAAGAGAGATCCGTGATGTCATAAATAGGTACATCAAGGATGGAATCTTCTTCCAGCCTGAGCCAGGGTATATCCAAAGGAGGCAATGAAAGTGTCAAAGAAGATAAAGAGTGGATTCGAAGATATGATATCGAACATATTCAAGAATGACAAGTTTTTTCTGGTTGTGATACTTCTTTTTGTGCTCTCATCTATCTCTATATATATGGCTTTAGGTATGGCAGACGATGCTTTCCCTGGCTCTGAGTCGAACTACAACATGAGAGTCGCTCGGCAGATAAGTGAGAGTGGATGGGACCTTGAGATTTTGAGACAGGATAATGTTGATGACTACTCTTCTTTCACTTCATCATTGCACATAAACTTACATACTCTCTTCCTCTCTCTTGTTTATGGGCTTCCTGCGTATGTACTTAAGATTCTGAATGTATTCATCTCAGCAGTCCTCATATTCCTTCTCCACTTGTTCATGCGTCAGAACAGGTTCAATCCCATACTAAGGAATACTACACTACTCATATTAGCTTTCACACCAACTATCATATATAACTCTCTTGTATTGTCTGCGTTACCTTCTTTTGTAATCCTCTGTCTTCTCAGCTTGATAATGCTGAAGAAGAGAATGTTCCTTGTGACATTGATCTCATTGTTGGTTCCTCTATATGGTATATTCTATTCTGTAGTTTACATCTTCATACTGCTAGTTTATTCTTTCTCAACGGAGATGACAAAAAATATCCACTATCCTGCATCAATGATGATTTTCTCGAGCATCACACTCCAATCTTTCGGATTCAATCCATCTGTATTCCCTATAACCATGGAAAGCCTTTACATGACTTCTGTAGAGCTGATCACTGAGTTCGGTGGATTAAGGAGCATTGGGGTTATGGGTCTGACTGTTGCACTCATAGGTCTTTTCAAGTCATTCATCAATAGGGAGCAGCCGGCTCTCCAGCTAGCTACTCTGATACTTCTTATATCTTCCATAGCGATCGACTTCAAGCTCATCTTCATAGTCATAATGATATTGTGTGGGTATGCGGCGAATGGCATAAAGATGCTCTTAGATAGGAAGTGGTTCTCTTATGACCTTAAGAGACTTACCATCTTGATAATAGCTTGTGGCATACTTTTCACTCAGCTAACCTATATACCCACGGCAGTCAGTCTTGAACCAAGACCTGAGAAAGCAAATGCTCTCGATTGGATGAGCAGAAGGCTAGAGCCTGGGATTGTTCTGACTTCTACTGACTATTCGGTATACGTCCAGAATATAGCTGGTATGACTACATTGTCAAACTATTTCGAGAGAAATGCTGCTGTAGAGATACTGATAAATGATATCTTCAAATCTAGGGATTTGGGTAGGACAAGAAGACAGCTTATTGAGTACGGAATAGATTACATATACATAGATGACGACATAAGATCTTCAGTATGGTTACACGATAGGGATGGTCTTCTCTTCCTGCTCGACAATGAAGACAATTTCCGATTATTGTTTGATGGAGAAGGGGGAGTCAAGATATATGAATTCATTGGGGATCCCGACCTTGAGATATTGAGGCCCTAAATCTGTGTTCTCCTATGTGAAATGTAAATAATTTCTTATTCTAATATTATCAAGCATCAGATATTTAAATGCCTACATATGGAAGTTATCTTATGGTCTATAAGAAGAAGGCGTGGGTTGTGACAGTGAATATGGGGTATGGCCATAAGAGGGCTGCATATCCGCTAAGAGAGATTGCTCATAAGCGTGTAATTGATGTCAATATAGATCCTATGATGCCTGAGAAAGAGAGGAAGACTTGGACACGGATACAGCATTCTTATGAATGGATATCAAGGATGAAAAGTTTCCCTCTCGTTGGAGAATTGGTCTATTGGTCATTCTACAGGCTACAGAGCATATCGCCACTCTTTCCGATAAGAGACCTCTCTAAACCTACGTATGGTACTAGATTGAATAAGAAGCTCATATTCAAGAAGGATCTTTGCAAAGATCTTGCAGAGGAAGTCTCAAAGACAGATTTACCTGTGATAACTACCTATCCCTCTATCGCTCTTTCTTTGGCCTACAGGAAGGTCAAGAATAGGATTTTCTGCGTTGTGACGGATACTGACATCAATAGGTTCTGGGTTGCTGATGAACCCAAAAAGTATGATATATTCTATCTAGCACCCTGCAAGCATGTCGTGATGCGGCTTAAGGAATATGGAGTTCCAGAATCCAATATAATACTGACTGGTTTCCCACTGCCAAAAGGCAATATCGGTGACGACTCTGAGATCCTAAAAAAGGATATTAGGAAGAGGTTGCCAAATCTTGATCCAAAGAGACGTTTCATAGAGAGGAATAAGCCCGTCCTCAAGAAATATCTTGGAGGAAGGATTGAGAAGAAATCAGACCATAATCTCACTATATGCTATCTAGTAGGTGGTGCGGGTGCCCAGAAGGAGAACGGGATAACAATAGCAGATTCATTGAGATCAAAACTTAAGAAAAACAAGCTAGATCTTGTACTAGTTGCAGGATCGCGCAGGGATGTAAAGAGTTACTTCGAGGCTAGGCTAAAAAGGATAGGGCTCCAGGACAGGATAGGTAAGAATATCGAGATACTCTATAACGCTGATAAGAATGAGTACTTTGAGGATCTTAATCAGAGGTTGAGGACCGTAGACGTGATCTGGACGAAACCCAGTGAGATGTCTTTCTATGCAGCATTAGGAATACCAGTCATAATGACGAATCCTCTAGGAGCTCATGAAGGTTATAATAAGGAATGGCTCGAGCATATAGGAGCGGGAATAAAAGAGAAAGATGTCAGGTATGTTGATGGGTGGCTTGATTTCATGATAGATAGTGGCAGGTTAGCACACGCTGCTTTTGATGGGTTTACAGAAGCCATGTCAAGGGGTACTTACAACATTGAGGCTGTCTTGTCAAAAAGGCTTGGGAAGACCCTTTTCGAAAAATAATATAAATAAGACTGCTTAATCTTCTCCTATGGATATTGTCGAACAAGCCTTCAAAGGTCTTTTTCCTGAGAGGGTGTATAATTATAGAGCAAAAATTAGGTATTCTGCTGCATTCAAGGACTATAACGCAAACATACGATATAATTCTTCGAAGAGAGAGATTGTTCTCAGCATGTCGGAAAAGTGGAAAGACGTATCTGAGGACATAAGGATGGGGCTGATCCAGGAGCTACTCATGAAGATGTTCAACAAGGGGGAGAAGAGGAATACCCTCTGTATGGACCTTTATCATATATATATGCAGAATACGCACATCTCGGCTGACAAGGAGAATGTCGATCCATACCTTCTCGAGTCTTTCAATAGGGTGAATGATGAATATTTTGATGGGATGATAGAGCTTACTAATCTTGTCTGGGGTGAGAAATCGCTAAGGACACTTGGGAGGTATGAGTATGGTTCTGATACTATAATGATATCATCCATATTCAAGGATGCTCCGATAGAATATCTTGATAAGGTGATGCATCACGAGATGTTGCATAAGAAACATAAGTTCAAGATGAAGAATGGAAGGTGTCATCATCATACGCCTGAATTCAGAGAAGAAGAGAGGCAGTTCAAGGATTTTGATCGTATTGAGGCTGAGACAAGCAGTTTCGTTAATTCTTTAAGACGTAGTACTAGGCGTAGAAATGTGAAAAAGAGAACCAGAAAAAGCATTATAGGTTGGTTGAATGGTTTCTGAGAAAAAAGTCTATGATGATGTGTATGAACCAAGGGAAGATAGCTACTTGGTTAAGGAAGTAGTGGAGTCTTTTGCTGCTGGGAAGGTCCTTGACATGGGCACAGGCTCAGGGATACTCGCAATCACTGCTGCAGGGATGGATTCTGTAGAGAGTGTTGTTGCTGTTGATATCAATAGTAAGGCTATAGACTACGCTAAGAAGGGTGCTGAGGAGCTTGATGATCATGAGAAGAAGAAACTGAAATTCAAGAAATCAGATCTTTTCGGGAAATTGAAGGAGCGATTCGATACCATAATATTCAATCCACCATACCTTCCGGATGAGAAAGGGCACAAGGATATGGCTCTTGATGGTGGGAAGAACGGCTATGAATTGATAACCAGATTCCTTGAGACTGTCAATGACCATCTTACACAGCCTGGAGTAGTATTATTGCTTTTCAGCTCTTATAGCAAGAAGGAAAAGATAGATGAGGCTATTGTGGATAATTGCCTAATATCAGAAAAGGTTGCTGAGAAGAAGATTGGCATGGAGACACTCTATGTCTATAAGATAGAGAAGAGCACTCTCCTGAGAGAGCTTGAGATGCAGGGTGTGGAGGATGTAAAGAGATTTGCAAGAGGGAAAAGAGGATATGTCTACAAGGCTAAACTTAGGGGAGAAGACGTTGCTATAAAAGCAAAGAATCCGAGAAGTGAGGCTGAAGAGAGCATTGAGAATGAGATAAAGGTCCTTGATTTCTTCAATAATGAGAATCTGGATTTCATCCCTGAAGTTATGCTCACAGGTCATAATTACTTTGTGTATAGGTTCATAGAAGGGGAAGATATAGGAGATGTTATCTCAAAAGGAAGAAAATCTCTCATCTCTCATGTCTTGAAGGAGGTCTTGAAGATGTGCAGATGCCTTGACGAATTAGGTTTCAACAAAGAGGAGATGCACAGACCGCATAAGCATATCAAGGTCCAGGAAGACGGATCGATAAAGATGTTGGATTTCGAGAGGTGCAGAGAGACAAAGACCCCTAAGAATGTGACACAGTTCTGCCAATATATTACATCTTCTTCATTATTACCTGAGCTGAAGACCAAAGGGATAATAAAAGATGAAAAGGAGCTCAGAAGCTCTGCAAGGGATTATAAGAAATCACCAAGTTCAGATACATTTGACTCAATAATAGAAAAGATAATGTGATGTCATCTGTAAGCGGAAAGCGAGGCTCTTATTCCACCTTTAAGCACTTCGAGAGTATTCTCTCTTAGTCCGTCTCTGATACCATATACCAGCTCTTTCTTGGTATTGTATTCCATGACTGTTATACTAGAATCGCTTGGAACAGGGTTCTCCCTACCATGCTTGTAGAAATATAACCCTTCTACTCCAGAACCTTCAGCGATGCCTGCCATGTACAGATCCTTTGGGTCAGCTCTTCCCACATCTACGAGCATGAAGTCAGAATCGAGGATGTCTTCTGATTGTTCTCCCCACTCATCAATGAGAGACTCAATACCATCGTAGACTCCATTCTCTCTTTTTGTAGATTTTTCAGGCCTTTTGAAGTATATCTTCTGCATAAGTTAGGAAAGGTTTTACTATTTAAAAATCTATTTTTGCCTTATGTAATATTTTATAGGTGGGATACACCGGAATAAAGCGAAATCTTTTAATAATGAGGAAAACTATTCAAATAGTGTCGGTGGATGACTGCCGTCGAGATGATTCCGGATGAACCTCGCTTATAGCATATTCGTGACGACCGTATGGTTCCTTTCAACATATTTCTCAATAGTACTCTTGCTGACATTACTTACGAACAAGGATCGCATGCACAGGGGTCCAAGATTCTTGAAGAATGAGCAGAGGCCTGGTGTGACTATACTTGTTCCTGTATACAATGAGGGAGAGAAGGTCAAGGAGACGATAGATTCTTTGAAGAAGCTCAAGTATCCTAGGGGAAAGCTCGAGATAATAATACTGAATGATGGCAGTAGGGATAATACTTCTGAGGTCGTCAATAGGGAGATTGCTGGGACTGATATGATCTTTGTGGACAATAAGGACAACAAAGGTAAAGCCTCAACCTTGAATCAAGGCATTGACTTGGCGAAGCATGATTTTATAGCTACTATGGATGGAGATTCAGAAGTGACTGCAGAGGTTCTTGAGAAGGCCATGCCTAATTTCAAGGATGAGAGTGTCGGTGCTGTTACTGTATCTGTCGAGGTAAAGAACCCTAAGACTCTGCTACAGAAAATTGTAGAGGTAGAGTATGTAATAGGGTTGACTCTCGCTCTGAAAGCATTATCTTTCCACGATGCTGTCCATGTCACTCCAGGACCATTCTCACTGTACAGAAAATCCGTGTTCGAGAACATAGGCGGTTTTGACAAGGACAACATTACAGAGGACCATGAGATAGCACTAAGGATGCATAAGCATGGTTACAGGATCGCTAATTCCATGGATGCTGTTGTCAGAACAATCAGCCCTGGGACATTCAAGGAGCTCTATGTTCAGAGAAAGAGATGGTATACCGGATCATTGTTAAGCCTGTGGCAGTATAGAGGTATGATGCTGAGACCCAAGAACGGTGTGTTCTCTTTCAGTTATCCCTACACTTATCTTGTAGTGACTTGTGGTCTTGTACTTTTTTCATATACACTTTTCCTTGCGCTGACTAACCTCTATGAGTTCATAGCGTTCCACTCATTGACAAATTTCAATTTCTTCTCAAGGGTAGTTTTTGACATCGATTTCTTGCGAATAAATGGATTATCAATCTTGGGAGGATTAGCTGTGGTCACTACTGCTATAACCACTTTCATATGCTTGAGGCTTGTGAAGAAGAGCGTTAAGACGAGGATTCCTGGATTTGTAGGATTCATATTTCTCTTTTTCCTCTACCAGATCTTCTGGGGTTCCTCTTTCATTTCTGCTATATCTAGAAAGAAGGTGAAATGGAGATGAGGAAACGATCTGTGAAAAAGAGGATATTTCTTACAGGCTTTCTTATAACTCTAGTAATGCTATTGACTATATTATTCTCGAATATATTCTTGGGAGAGCTTAGGGAAGAAGCTCTTCTGGACCAGATGGATTCTGTTGTAAGAGATTACGAAGAGATACAGACATTGATGCTTATGGCTGATTTCTTCGGAGAGGAATCAACATGCGTGGCTATACGCAGTATGCTCTCAAGGATGAACGAAGAGCTTTGGGACTTGGGTCTGAAGATAGACCAGTATAGGCAAGCGACTGAGGAGTTTTCGACAGCCCCTTTCTATGAGAAGGAAAAGGCGAGATTCAACCAGAGAGCAGCTCTCTATTATACTCTTCTTAAGAGGCTTGATGATACATGCGAGACTGACCATACATTGATGAGCTTTTTTTACAGGGATGAAGATGAGTGTCCTGACTGTGACGCACAAGCTTTTGTATTGACTGACATAAGACTACAGTTAGAAGATGAGGGAAGGAGTGATGATCTGGCCTTATTCTCTTTCGATATGGATCTGGACCTTCCAACTATAGATCTTCTTCGTCAGCACTACAATATAACACATTACCCATGCATGGTGATAGAAGACGACACTTATTGCGGATTGCGTAATAAGGATGAGGTCCTTGAGCTTCTCTGCGAGCATAGCAATGGCACCATATGCTGATCTTCTCTTGGAAACATATAAAAATATCAG
>CAZMXQ010000007.1:0-22802 GCA_964570335.1 uncultured Methanosarcinales archaeon | reverse complement strand
TGCGGTAGCTGGGATTCGAACCCAGGTCACAGCCTTGGCAAGGCCGTATAATAACCACTATACTACTACCGCGTTATCTGGTTTACGAAGGAAAGCCAGTATATTTAAAAGTTTTATTATTTGCCTTTCAAAAAGGAATTAAGTTCACCATATAATTGGTTTACCAGGGAAGCCACAACACCATCATACTCTTCACCCATAGAATTCTTCTTCAGCAACTTATCTATTATGGTCCTCCATAAGAAGTTTCTTGGCCGCATCTCCATCCGTCCTTCATAGTCTGTGGTGACAAAACCATCTATAGTTATCTTCAAGTCGCCATTACTCAATGTAGTCTTCCTTCCATCTACTTCTATGACTTCTCTTGTGAGATTGTCCATGGCGATGAGCATCCTTATTTCAGCTTTCGCATATGGCGTGAATTTCTTTGTCGGATGATAAAGTATCTCCACAGTCTTGTGGTCTTTCTCAATCTTCTCCATATGCTCTACTTCCTCTCTGCCAGAGAAACCATTTTCAGAGAACCAAGAATCAATGACCTTATACATCTCATGAGTATTGAACTTGCCCTTATAACTAAGTACCTTATCACTGACTATTGCCCTTCTCTCAGCCATGGGTATCTTCTGCAGAAATTACTTTATAAATATTGCCAAAAAGATGGGCTGTGGCATGATTACCTGGAAAAACAGCATCAAGTCAAAATTCCTTGCATATAGAAAATAGAGTGCGTTGCTAGGGGTGCTTTGTAAAGGATGAACAAAGTTCGTAAACCGAGTTTGCTTTAGCTCCATCCGGTGCAAGACAAGGGACTTGTCTGCACATGAAATCACAGATTTCATTGGAGAGCAGCACTTTGTTTATAAATAATGGAGAATTTTGAAGCTGTTTTCCAGAAAGAATTGAATCATGCCACAGTCCACAAAAAGATGAATAGTCATATCAAAAAAGAAGATACAAGAACTGGGACTATCCCAGCCTTATCTCAATATCATTTCCAAAGACTTCCTTCAAACTTTCGAAAAGTCTTTCTTTTATGAAGGGACTCTCAAGCTTGATATTCTTTGACAATGCTTCCTCAAGCTCATCCATAGAGCTCTTCTTGATCTTCTCAAGCGAACCATCATCCTTCATGTGGGCATGGGAGACATCTCTCTGCTCGGCGTCCAAGTCATGCACTATGAATGCATCCCTTCCTAATACCAAGACCTCTCCGACCTTCTCTCCATGCTTCACTCTTATCTTCGACCTGTCTATATCCTTAGCCTTCTTCCTTTCCAGGTATTCCACAATGTTCTTTATGAACCTATTATACTCCTTTCTTGCCTTGACAACCTCATTCTTCGAAAGTTTACCCTTATCGAAATCATTCTTTGCTTTAAGCACCTTTTCGAATGTCGTCAAAACTGATTGGGGAAGCTTACCCTTATCTATTACTTCCTTCTTGAATACCTTAGAAAGCTGGTCATCGGATACTTCTTCATGGCCTTCTGCAATCACGACATCTCTCACGCTCGTTATCGACCTGTCATAGAGTTCGTTTATTGAAGATACATCTCTCTGCTCGCTTATCTCGTTGAACAATTTCTTTATCCTTTGGAGATAATCTTTAGATTTCTTCAAGAGATCGTCTATCTTAGCGCCCTTTATCTCCTTCACTACACCATGCTCAATATCTTTCCTAGTCTTGATGACCTCTTTCAGTATGTCGACATACTTTTTCTCTAGAATCTTCTCTTTCTTGACAAAGACCTCTTCCATAACACTAGGTGTCTCCTTAGGAGCGGGTGGAGGTAGACCATAAGTCATAAGAGCTGCTTGTGAAGGTGTCTGGATGCTTAAGAAAATATCCTCCATCGCAATCTCACGCATCTTGTATTTTATCTTGTTCTGTATCTGCTCTCCAGAACTCATGAACATCTCTATTGCCTCATCGCTAGGTCTTATCTTACCCATCTTCAATAGCTGCTTCCAAGGCATGAATATCCCTCTATCATACAAAGGCACACCATCCCTTAGAAGATCGAAGATTACCGGATGAGCTTCCTTTAGACTATCCCAGAAATCGGTCAGTATGTAGACCTGTATGTGGAAGTCCCTGTTTACTCCTGTTATCTGCTTGGAATCATAACCCATAGAGATTATGATCGACCTGAGCTTGTCCTTCAGCTCAGCCCTTGTCATCTTCTTGACATCAGTGTCATCAATGACTACATATACATCAATGTCAGAGTCCTGGGTTATCCTTCCCTTCGTGAAGGCTCCTGCGATGCAATAAGATACTATATATTTCTCGAATTTCTTTATGACCATCCTCTTGTGCACTTCAGAGATCTTGAATCCGGACACTATTCCCTTATCATAGATGGGTGCTGCTATAGACAACATATTGACAACATCGAGCTTCTGATCATAGCATGATTGCCATACCTCTGAGACCAAGACTACATCTGGTGCTAAAGACTTGTCAACCTCAGATGCAATCTCAGATGTGATCTTTGATAGCCTGTCCTTGAGATCCTGTTTTGACATCTTCTTAGAATCTGTATCATCCATTATGACAAGGACATTCATCTTGCTTGTGTCTACATTACCCTTGTCATCCTTCTGATCAGGCAATAGTGCTATGCTTTGTACATAATCATCAAATTTCTCGAGAAGCTTCTTCTTGAACTTCATGAGCTTGACCTTGGAAGAATCCAACTTCTCCTTGAATTCCTTAGGCAATACCTCATGCTGAGCCTTGAGCTCTTCGTCTGTCATGACATTACTGTTCTCTAATGAGAGGGAATTCTTGGTATCAGCCTTCTTTGTATTGTTCTCTTTACCCTTTCCCTTTGATGCCTTGGCATCTGTCTTTTTCTTAGTACCTGCTGATTTAGCTTCATCCTTTTTCTTTTCATCCTTTGCACTTTTTGCATTCTTTGCTGGCATATTGAATCACCTTAATACATGACGGAAGACTATGTCACCAAACACAATATAAGAGAATAGTATTTAAATATGATTTCATGTAATGTGAGACATTAATGCAATGTCCGTGCAAACATTACGCTACACAAACTATCAGACAAATGATGATATCTCTGAGAAATCTGCGTCTGTACTAACCTAGATATATATTTTCTATATCATCGATGGTCCAAGTCCTTTCCTTAAGTTTCCTCTTTAGTTCTACTGGATCTGACGCGAATTTTGGACTTATCTCTACATTAGAGCTTTCAGGTATGTCATATCCCGCCTTCTTCAGCCATGACCTGTAAAGGTCTGACATGATCTTACGAGATGACTCAGGACTATCTTTCCCTTCCTTGTTCTTGACCGGAGCGAACTCCCTGCTCCTCTCAACAAATACATTGCATGTCTTATTACACATCTCCAGTATATCAAAGATGAATCTCTCAAACTTGTAGGCGTTAGGAGAATCAGGCTTGACAAGATTTCCATCAGACCCTAAATAAGGTATTGCCTTGAAAGCCTTATGCAGAGGGAGTGATGCATCATAAGCCCTTTCAACAAGACCAACATCAATGCAATGAACTGCTATGTTACCAGCATTGAACAGAAGCCCACCATTACTATCTTCCTTGTTTCGAAGCCCATCCGGCAGCGAACTGTACTCTATCAGAGTAGTCTTCCCACCTGATTTAGCTAGGACACCCACCTTCTCTTCCGGGTAGGCTTTCTTGACGACTTTAGTGCTCATCTCAGAACCTTCCAACACATGATAACCTATGAAGACTGGGTCAAGGACCTTGACAAGTGGATTATCGACTTGCATATAGAATATCCTCTCTATGCCCTTTGACTTCATGTGATCCAGAGCACCAGATTCCTTAAGCGCTTGCACACAACCTCCATGACCATCCGGGTTCATGAATATCTCATCCTTCTTTGATAGTATGAGCTTACCTTCACTATCTAATGCGGGAAGCATGCCCTGCTTGAAGAAATGGACCTCTTCAAGACCGAAAAAATCATTCTTTTCAAAAAACGCCTTTGTCTCTTCATGATTGGCTTCAGAAGTCATTATGTAAAGCGGGAAAGTTGAACCATACCTCTTTTGCATTGCTATTATCTTCTCTGAGTGGACTTGGAAAAGGGATTTCCCCTTCACAGGTGTTATACCAAAGCATCCCTTCGGTCCGTCGATACCAAGCCTTGATGCCTGGCCTCCAGCGACTATGAATACAGCAACTTTCCCATTGATCAGCTGTTCCTCACCTTCTCGCTTTGCCTTTGACCTGTAAGATATCTGTTGATCAGTAGAAGGGAAATCTATACATTCTGCAGGCTCAAGATTTTTTGGATCTAAAGAAGCAGTCTCTTCATCATCCTTTATATGCTTCTCGTGGAGCTCTTTTATCAGAGGGAAATCTATCATGGAAACCTGAGAGACCAGATGCTCTTTTGAGTCAGTATCCAACTCATCCCAGAAAGACAGGATATGCTCTTGACCATTCGACTTGAGCTTATATATCACATCACCAAATCCTTTTTCCTCAACCTTGGTATCATCGTGTCCCATCGTAGTATCTTCCATCCCTTCGAGATAAGTTTCACAATTATAATATTTACTGTGCTATGTGATATAATAGCCACTTAGATTATCCCCATCATAATCAAAAGATATATATAATCAAGAATATGGAAAACAACCATGATATTCAAGAATAGATCAAGGGTTCTGCTAGAGAAAGACAAGCTCATGCTACTCGCATGTGACCAAGGACTTGAACATGGTCCGAAAGATTTCAATGAGAAGAATATCGATCCATCCTATATCGTGGATATAGCTAGAGAGGGAAACTATGACGGAGTCATCCTCCAGAGAGGAATTGCAGAAAGGTATTACGATGGTTCTGTACCGCTGATTGTAAAGCTCAACGGTAAGACAAACTTCTCTAAAGGCGACCCATACTCTCCTGTAGTATTCTCACCAAAAGAAGCATACAAACTCGGTGCTGTGGGTATAGGTATGACCATCTTTGTGGGTTCTGAGCATGAAGCAGAGTGCTTTGAAGATGCTTATAGAGTTATACAAGAAGCCAGGAGATATGGTCTTGCTACTATAGGTTGGATGTACCCCAGGGGAAAGAATGTGAAGGACCCAGATCATTTCGAGACAATAGCTTATGCTGCCCGAGTAGGACTTGAGTTAGGGTTTGATTTCGTCAAACTGAGAGAACCGAAACAGCTCAAGAAACTTCCTTGGATTGTCAAGAGTGCTGGAAAGACAAAAGTCCTCATGGCTGGAGGAGCTAAGATGAAGAGAAAGAAGTTCATAGAATATCTTGACCTTGCAAGCAATTCAGGTGTCACAGGACTAGCTATAGGAAGGAATGTATGGCAGGATCCTGAACCTCTTGATATAACAGAAACCATAAGAGAGACATTCAAATAGTCATCGTAAAATGTTCATGAGGCACATCTGGTGTGTTTGTAGAACAATTCTAAAATATTTTCTTTTTATTTTTAGGATTCTTCTTTTTATTATCTAGATCCCATACAGAATCAATTATTACTATGGAGATAGAGTGCAAGCTCCCTTATCATGTCAGTCTTGCTCCTTACATTTCTTACTCTGTTTGCGAGATCATGGATGCCCAGAGAACCCTGTACCCAATCCGCTATATCATTCTTAGAATTATTAACATGGGCAGAGAAAGTATTCTCATCAGAATATATCAGCTCGTCCATCATTGACTCGATATCATTGACAACCTTTCCGTTGACAAAGCGGAAGCTTGTGTCCACCTGTCTTTCAGTAGGCCTATTATGGATATACCTTGAAATCGTCTTAATCGTTGATTGCCTATCAAGAGATCTGAACAGGTCGCTACCAAGCTTCATATCACCTAAAGAATTGATGACCCAATTAGCTATGTGATTCTGCTGGTTATTGACCATTGAGAAGAAGGAATTATCATCCATTACAGCAATCTCTTCAAGTAGGTCCTGTAGTGTACCTACCTGCTTTCCGTTGGGCAGCACAAAAGGCATATTACCTTTCTCCTCAGGAACCGCAAAATTTCTCGAGTTCATCCTTGGATGAGGTTGAGGTGCATTTGCATTCTGCATGTTTGCCGCTTGCTGAGGCATACTTGGAGCAAAATTACCGGGATACTGATTGTTATTCTGCTGGTGATAATTCACACCAGGAGGAAAATTCTGACCATTATCACTCATCTGGTTCTGTGGACCTAAATTACCAGGTTGGTTCTGAAATTGTCCTTGATTCATCTGTGGATTTCCTGTCTGGTTGTTCTGTGGACCTTGCTGATAAGGATTATATCCATTATTCTGATAACCACTACTTCCATCAGGAATCTGCTGTCCTACATGACCACGTTCTCCAGTTATCCTATCTTCGAAGCTGAATGATGCTCCTCCTTGATAACCTTCCTCTTGCTGTTGATTATTAGATACTCTTGGCACACCAGGTGGCTGCTGCTCTTGAGGATTATTGTGACCGTTCATGTTGTTATTATACCGATCCTGACCAGGTTGAGCCTGAGGAACACCATCATTCACCTGTGGACCTGCGTTATTCATAGCAGATTGCATATTCTGCTGAGTCCTACCATTGCTCTGATTATTATTCCCAGAAGACAATACCTCTTCCTCTTCTTCTACAGCTTTCTGTTTTCCTTCATTACCTTCTAAGAAAGGATTGTACTGGTTTGTGACAACCTCATAAAGACCTATGAACTTCTCCATATTCTTTTCCATCATGTCCATCTTCTCATTCATGATCTTATTACTCTCCTTGGTCTTCTCAGCGTCCACAGATAATTCATTAACTCTCTTCTCGACTTCTTTAGTCCTATCATTAAGATTGTTGCTGACCTCTACAAGAGTCTTTATCTGCTCCATGAGGAGATTCAGCATACTCGCACTTTCTCTTGAGATATTAGTAGTTGCAAAATTCTCCTTTGTCTGCTGTTGTTTCTCATCAAGCTTATTCAACTCATCCTGTGCCTGCTCTTGAGATCCTTGAGGCTTGTCATCTGCAGACTGTGCTTGTGGGCTTTGCTGTGGAGACTGTTGTTGATTCTGCTGGGCTTGTTGCTGTTGTGAAGGTTGCTGTCCAGAATTCTGAGAGGTACCTTCTGATTGTTGTGCATTAGTCTGCGGCTGTGATTGCTGCTGACTTTGTTGCTGAGGATTCTGTTGTGCTTGTTGAGCCTCATTAGAAGACTGTTGGTTCACTTGCTGGTTTGGCTGCACTTGACTAGCACCTTGCTGTTGCTGATTAGGTTGCTGATTAGGCTGCTGACCACCCTGCTGAGAATTCACTTGATTCTGTTGATTCTGAGTCTGTTGAGCAGGATTTCCATTCCCTGCATTCTGATTGCTCTGTGGCGCATTCTGCTGTGCCTGTTGATTCTGTTGAACACCTTGAGAAGTCTGCTGCTGATTCTGAGGTGATTGCTGAGCTCCACCTGTCTGAGGCTGAGCTTGTTGAGAAGCCGACTGCTGCTGAGTATTACCTTGGTTACCTTGGTCTTGGGGAGCTTGACCCTGAGGTGCCTGATTCTGACTAGGCTGACCATCAGCTTGATTCTGTTGGTCACTCCCATCCCCCGTGTTCTCTTTCACTTTGTTTATCAAATCCTTTATCAGTAATATCCCCTCCTATACAGCAAAACCCCATAATCACTGTTGGAAAACGTGCGTATGAATCTTAATCTAATCAAGTGATGTTGGCCATATCTGGCCTGAATCCCTCTGCAGACTATCAGGAACTCTTCCTGTTACAGAAGAGACATCTCCTCTTTCTGGAATGAACTGGATCTCAAAGTCCTCATCAGTCTCCAAGTAATTCTCTGGCAACAACCTGTAGTATATCCTATATATCTCTCCTCGAGAGACTGCAGTGTCTCCACTTCCTAGCTCTGTCTCATAGCAGAATGATGTTTCAGGTTTCAGCATATCGAGATTACAGAAATCTCTTTGCGGATACCTGGTCACTGTAATATTTACATCTGGAGAAGATAATGAATCACTCTCTTCAGTAGATCCCTCTGTTGTGATAAATCCATACCAAAGACCATTCTCTCCTATGATTGGAGAATCCTCCACTGTTACGTTGACTGGATCTCCGGCGTCTGCTTCAGAGACATTCGCCTCCAGATCAGCGTGAGCATACACCTCTTCTCTTGTGAAAAAGAACTCTAGAGAGTCATAATCTGAGCTTGTGTGAAGCCTGACAGTTTCGGGAAGCCTGTCATCATCCATGTCTTGTACATTGACAGTAGACTCGTTGTTCACAGAGGCGATCTCGAAATCAAGGTCTTCATTCTCTGTATGTTGCAACCTAGCGGTACGTGTACCTGAGTCCGATGTGAACACTAACCCTGCAGTAGAGAGCTCATATGCAAAAGACCCAGCTCTTGTACGTACAAGCATGTTAAGCCCATACACAGACTCCTCTGTAACATTGTTGAAAGAACTAACACTTATGACATCTAAGACTGTAACCAACCTGTCTCTGACATCTGTACCGACGGTAAATGCTCTCTCATGTAGAATACCGACAGTCCTAACAATCACAGAAGCCGCAACTGCCGCAACTAGGATAGCAGTTATGAATATGATGAGAGTGGAAACTCCCATTATTGCCTTTTTGTTACTTTTGAATAAAAATGCCATGTTAAACCAACAGAGTAATTGTTAAGTATCGGAGCATTTAAAGTTTTTTACTGACGAATGCAAACGTGGTTACAGTTATGGTTTCTTAAAACAGTTTCTTTTAAATAGTTTGTGAGTAATTTTCGAGTGGTAACAAATGCCTGAAACCCAATGAAATAAACACTTCTGATGCAAAAACAAGGCATTTCAGGAAGATTAATAAATGGGCATACTTAAAAAGTTATCTAGACCAAATCATCTAAAAGAGGTGCACCCATGGAATTTTATCTAGAAGAAGAGCCTGAACACCGAAAGATCTCATATTTCTCTCTTGAGATAGGCATGAAACCAGAGATACCCACATACTCAGGAGGTCTGGGGATACTAGCTGGAGACACGATAAAGAGTTTTGCGGATCAAAGGATACCTGCCATAGGAGTCACACTTCTTTACAACAAAGGATATTTTCATCAGGAGCTGAAAGATGGAGAGCAGAAAGAGGTTCCCGTCGATTGGAAAAAGGAAGATCATTTGAAACGTTTGTCTCCTAAGATAAGCATCAGGTTGGAAGACAGGGACATCATAGTACAAGCATGGCTTTACATAACAGAGGGTGTTGATGGATACAAGGTCCCTGTAATCTTCTTGGATTCGGATGTGGAACAGAATGACGAGGAAGCAAGAGGATTCACTAGCAACCTTTACGGGGGAGACAGGAGATATCGTCTGATCCAAGAGTCCATACTCGGCATAGGTGGAGTCAGGATGCTACAAGCGCTCGGACATACAGGGATCGACAAATATCATATGAACGAAGGGCATGCATCACTTCTTACACTTGAACTTATGAACAAGACCAATTATGATATCAGCAAGGTGAGGGAGATGTGCGTATTCACCACACACACACCAGTTCCTGCAGGACATGATTCTTTCGAGCTTGAACTAGCCGGAAATGTGCTCAAAGAGTTCTACAATCTTGAAGGGCTCCACCACGATAACATAATAGATAGTGAGAGTAAGCTCAATATGACATACCTTGCTTTGCATCATTCTCACTATGTCAATGGAGTCGCAAAAAAACACGGAGAAGTATCAAGGAAGATGTTTCCAGGATACAGCATAGACGCCATAACCAATGGAGTGCACGCCCCCACGTGGGTATCCGACCATATGGCAGAAGTCTTCGATAGACATATCCCTACCTGGAGAAAAGATCAATACATACTCAGATATGGTATGCACATACCCACGCAAGAGATCTGGGATGCGCACATGAAAGCGAAAGAAGAACTCATTGATTTTGTCAATAAAAGGTATGGATCCAATCTTAAAAAGGATGTGTTGACTATAGGATTTGCCAGAAGAGCTGCAACATACAAAAGAGCCAATCTGATCTTCAGCGATAAGGAAAGGTTAAGGAACATATGTGACAATGCAGGGAAATTCCAGATCATATTTTCAGGAAAAGCTCACCCACACGATGAAGGAGGAAAGCAGATCATAAGGGAGATACATGAGAGCATAAAAGAATTCAAAGGCAAGATAGAGATAGTATACCTTGAGAATTATGAGATGTTCCTGGGTAAGCTCCTTACATCAGGGTGTGATATCTGGCTAAATAATCCATTGAGACCTAGAGAGGCATCGGGAACATCTGGAATGAAGGCCTCACTGAACGGCCTACCACAATTCTCCGTACTTGATGGATGGTGGATAGAAGGTCACGTAGAAGACTTCACAGGATGGAACATAGGTCCTATGCCTAGCGATATCGAAGAAGAAGTAAATCAGGATAAAGATATTGAAGATCTGTATGACAAGCTAGAGAAGAAGATAATCCCCACATTCTATAATGATACGGAGAAGTGGAAGCAGATAATGAGGCACTGTATAAGTTTCAATGGCTCGTTCTTCAATACACATAGGATGGTAAGCCAGTATGTGACTAATGCATACTTCAGATAAAAAATATTTTTGAGAATTTTTTGATCGAATATCACGAAGCTGAACTTTTTTTATTCAGCCAAAAAGATTTGATTTCTATTACCATCATGGGTAAAGCCTTATCCTCTCAGAAGATACGACATCTGGTGCATGAATAGAAGCTTCTGATGAGATACCTGTCTGTGGCTCAAACCTTATACTTAGCGATGAACCTGGATTCAATGGTTCAGGTAAACCAAAGCATATCTCCACCCTATCACTACCGACAATATATCCTGGAGAGTCGCCCCCTAAAACATACCTTACCGTATATGTTCCAGACATTTCTGAGTCATCAATCTCATAGCCACCCTCTCCTCTTTCACAGGAGCCCGTGGAGTATGTATAGGAGTATCCATAACTCGATGTGTCTGCTGATAGAAGAGTTGAGTTCAGAGGTATGGGTTCCGAGCCCGGCGAGAGTTTTACGTCCATCCTTATATCATTTATAGAGTTTCCAGAGATATTGACTCCAGAGACACTAGCAACCTCTGTGAAAGTAGAGATTGCACGCCTTGCCTGGTCACCAGTCTGCAATGCCCTATTCTGGAGACTTGTAGCAGTCTGTACAAGCACATTAGCAGTTATGCTCGCTACTATTAACATAGCGATGAATAATATAAGAGTTCCTATCCCCATATCAGCTTTCTTATTGATCTGAAATCCCCTCACATGTATATTTTTCAAGTCCATTCTTATAATTCTTTCCCTTAAAGAGAGGTTTCTTCAATGAAGAAATACCTCCGAAAAATCTTGAATGGTAACTTTTCTCCATCGACAATCTAGCCTTTAATCTTAATAGAGTCCTCTTCAACTTTCCATGTATCCTATAGAAGAATGCCTGAGAAGGTATGAGAAGGAGAGCAAGCGTCTCCACATCCTCTATGGTCTGCATCTCCTCACTGCCTGCCTCAGGTAACAGTCCTGATATGAATCCTGGAACTGTGACCGATATTATCGCACCAACCCATATCATGAGGACAAAATCTTGGAAGAAAGCATAAGGACTTCCTCCATCTATGAGTTTCACCGTCAAAGAAGATATGAGAGCATGCACAATCACCATGAGACCTATGTAAGCCATCACCAACTCAAGATTTACAGTAGGTGCAGGAGGCAGGATATCACCAAAAGTGCTGGCAACTTCTCCACCAGCATCTTGTGCCATCTCAAAAGGTGATGAGAAGAGCTCAGACAATGTCTGAGAGATCCTTGCTGTTATATATGCTGAAGCACTGAATCCTACAAGAGCACCATAAAAAGCTCCCTTTAAGCCAGAAGCAAGCTGGAGCCTGAAGCGTCGTAATGAGAGGAGTTTATTGAAATTCTCAGCTATTATCTCTCCCACTTTTTCTCCATTACCTCCCAGATATATGCTTTCTGAGAATATCTGAGTGAACTGCTGGATGAGATGACTTCCGGACTCTGCAGCAAAATAGGTCCAAGACATGAACTTATCGCAACCTAACCTTAATCTCCTGTATGCATGAGTTACAAGATCATTGAGGCTTCCGAAATCATGTACTCTCAACGAAGATATACTTGAGATGACTGCACCCTCCTTGATCTCAGTAACACTTCCTAATGTCCTGACAAAAGCAGGGAAAGACTTATCCCTCTTAAAGACCATCTTCTCTTCTGCAGAGCCATAGTAACCTACAATCAGTAGCGGAAGTATGCCTATAGCTATGTTCACTAGGAATGCAAAAGGTCTAAAAATCATCATTATGGCCAGCAAAACAACAGTTATAGGCACAACGATCATTGCCACTTTCTTAACCTTCTTTCGTTCTTCTGACTGCTTTTTCATCTTATGGCAAAGACGATCGGATGGTATTATTGATTTGATCAAGAAGAATAAGAAGAGATCAATGACAATTATTGCGATAAGGCTGTATCTTACGACTATCTCGACAGATATCCCCATTACAATAGGAAGAAGAAGAGATATGGACATACCGAAACCAGTCGCTATTGTCATTGAAATGAATACCTCTTGAAGCATCTTTATGTTCTCCATTGATTTCTTGTAGACAACAGCATAATCTTCTAACACGGAGGACTGTTCATCAAGGAGGAAATTCTCTATGTTCTGTCCGAAGTCCATTATGGCAGCGAGTCTATCCAGGAAATCAGAGAAGACATAAGAAGGGACATACTGCGCGATCTTCCTGCATGTGTGAGCATAACCGAGATTCCATGACTTAGCAAGATAGAGTATCTTCTTTGATATGTTAGAAATCTCACCAAATGAGTCCTTATCCGCCAAGTGCCTGAAAAGATCTGTTCTTGTAAGGTGAAGAGTAGATATGCTTCCCACATATGTTATGAAATAATGAAGATGATTATCTATGTCAATCTTCTTTCTTTCGAATGTTATATAGGGATAGAGAAAGACAAACATTATACCGAAGGTCAGCATAAGATATGGCATGAAGAAAGGGATGACATCGAGGACATTCCTTAGGTAGAACATCGATCCCATGGCGATTGCACACACGGATATTATCGGCAGAGCGAACTTTACAAAGAACTCTATGTGAGAAAGGTAGCCCATGTTCGCTATTATCGCTTTTGTATTCATCTTAAAACACTTTAGTAAGATTCCAGAGATCTTTGAACATTGTCAAAGCTGGAATGGAAGAGCACTCTCTCCGCTTATATGATAGTTCTTCAGTATCTCCCAAACATCAAAATAATTGAATATCTTATGCTGTACCATCGCTTCAAGTATACGTTTCCTCTTGTCCATCTCTTTGTATATGTCCCTTGTATCCTGATAACCCAATGTTACTGCAATCTTCTTCTCAAGTATGTAGCTATTGTAAAGACCTCTGAATATCTGTATATCTTCGACAGAATCCCAGGAGAATACTTCCCTTGTTATCATCTTATTCTCAGGTTCGTAGTATCTTTCAATCTCAGTCACACTCAGAACACGTCTTACGAACTTTCCACCGTGACTGACAGCCATCTGTATGAGAGCGAAATTGAGATTATCGACGAAAGCTATAGGTACATTGATAGGGTCACCAGTTATACGCTGTATCATGCTCTTCACGCTTCCTGCGTGGAATGTGCTCATTACTGGGTGTCCCGTCTGCATAGCTTGGAAGGCAATAGCACCCTCTGCTCCCCTGATCTCTCCTACTATGATATAGTTAGGACGTGACCTCAGAGCAGCTACGAGAAGGTCTTGGTATGTTACGTCAGTCTCTTTACCAGCTTCCCTAGTTACAAGATGCTGCCACGTATTGTGAGGCATAGTTACCTCAGGAGTATTCTCTACTGTGTATACCTTATCATCAGGTTTTATGAATGCAGAAACAGCGTTCAATGTCGTCGTCTTACCAGAAGCAGTCTCTCCACATACGAATCCATTCATACCATTCTCGAGAGCAAGCCAAAGATATGCTGCAATCTCCGCGCTTATTGTGTTGAAATTAATTACTTGAGTCACACTTACAGGCACTTCTGCGAACTTCCTTATTGTGAAGGATGAACCTTCAAGCGATACTTCCCTTCCATAGATGAAATTTACCCTAGACCCATCTGGCATTATAGCGTCTACTACAGGCTGTGCTTCTGAGGCAGGCCTCTCTACTCTCTCAGATACTTCGATTATGTACTTGTTCAGCTCCAGATCAGTAGGGAATGATATGTTGGTATGAACCATATCGAATACCTTATGGATCATATCTATATTTCCCACACCTGTACAATGTATATCTTCAATGTATTGGTCATAGAATATAGGCTCTAGTTTCGCATAACCTACCCTATTCCTTATGATATAGTATTTTACAGTATCATACTGTTCCTTATCGAGAATAATCTTTCCCTGGAAACGATTCATCAGCTCATTCCCTTGACCTTTTACAGTAACAATCTCATCGTACAGCTTAAGGAGTACAGGACCAATCTCCAACACGTTCTCTGGCACAGGATATTTGTGTGCTAGCTCAATCAGCCTATCCATGACCTCTTCGAAGATCTTCTGGTCCTCTTCCCTTATCCTTGGCTCGACTACATTGTATATCATACCCTTGCCTTCTTCATGGTAGACATGGATGAACATAGGATCATTGACTCCATAGATGACATTAGGTTTTGCTTCACCTTTCAAAGAACTAGGAAGCTCCACATAGTAATCAGGAGTCCCCATGGTCTTCTGGATCTCATTGACATACCTTCTCAGATGAGGGAACTTAGCCATGGCCTCATTCAGGTTCTCTGTAATGTGTCTCTCTTTTTCGCCGCCCATTCATTCACCTCACGAGAAGCTTGCAATCTCCAACGCGAATCCTTTACCAGGTTCTACCTTGAAAGGTACTGCTGTCATTGTCTTATCTCCCGGTCTCTTGAACCTGTCAATGAATATGACTCTTACAGGGTCTCCTGCGAAAGTCTTTATCTCTACCCTGAAAGTCAAATCAGAGATAGATCTCATTATGGTCGTAAACTTAGTGTCAATGTGATCAGTATCCACACAGAATATTATCGTCTTGCCGAGCGTATTGAGCTTCTTGATAAACTTGATAAGCTGTAGATTGGATTGCATATCAAGGTCATTCTGCATAAGAAGGAAAGAGAATGTATCAAACACTATCACATCTTTCTCGAATATCTCTTTTGAAGCCATCAGGTTATCTACAAAATTCTTGCTGAGCCTGTTTTCACCAAGGTAAGGGAACATAGGCAAGAAAAGAAGTTTCTCGAACAAAATGTGGTCGGTGACATTATAGTCCAATGATGCCATCTGTTCCACAAAACCCATGGTGTTAAGCTCAGTGCTAAGATATGTGACTGATGTATTATATGTCAACATACCATACACGACCCTCTGTGCAAATATGCTTTTTCCAGCCCCATCTTTTCCCTCGACAAGTATCAGAGAGCTCTCAGGTATACCCCCACCTATGCTCTTACCCAAAGTGTCCCTGTCAAGATCAATCTTATGAAGCTTCGCCATCTTTTTCACCAATCACATGAATGTCATTTCTTAAATCTCTAATCTCTTTGATTCCCTTGTAGCATGTTCATTTGTTAAAGTAAGCAATGTTGTTCCTTCTATTAGACCAACTGGAAGCTTCACCAGAAGATCCTTTTCTGAATCCCACACACCAGGATTTGGAAGTCCAGGAACATCTATTACTTCCTTATCAAGCACAGAATCCCTGGGTATCCTCTGTCCAGCTACAAAGTAATCTAGTCTATCCTCATCTAGCTCAAAACTCCCGGTATTCCTTATCAGGAATTCTAGGATTCCTAGGTAGTGATAGTCAATCTCCAAGAAATTCAATTCTGGATCATCTACGAAATCCTCCTCGAAATCGACTCTTGCTTGGATGAAAGAATCATTCATATGCCCTTCATATATCTCTTGGTCCTCCTCATGTGCCAGATAAAAATCATCTCCACCATCAGTTCCATCAGGACCTATAAAATCTCCCGTCATCTCATCCCTTGTCTCAGCTGTCCTTAACCTTATCTCTATAGGTTCTTCGATAAGTGGCTCACTACCATCTGCAGAAAGGAAAGTGAAATTTGCAGGTCCTTTTAGCTCGACAATCTCTGAGAACCATGTTCCCTCAGCTTCACCATCCACAATCACCACAGAATCATCATCAGTCTCTGTATCTTCAAATATTCCCTCTTCAAACTCTTCATTCTCATCCCAAAGCAGTGACCTGTTCTGACCTCTTTCATCAAAAGTAGAATTTATTATCTCCATCGTAGAACCCGACTGGAATCGGCTTATCTCTTGCCGCACTTCTATAGAAGTGGAACTCTGAGAGAAGTAATCCCTTACAGTAGACATCACTCCGACAGCCATACTCAATCCTACTGTGAAAAGAATCACGTATGTCGCCAAAGATCCGAAACCCATAACCTATTACCTCAATCTATTAATACGCATGGATCAGCTGAAAGAGAATTTCTTATCAGCCCTCCCATCATTATCTGTCAATATTGATACCTCATGTGTTGTTGCATTCTCCAATTCTTTGAATACCTCAACCTTGACCTGCTCACTTGGATCCCAAACACCTTCATTGATCAGATCAGTGTCCTCGAGCAACTCAACCGTCCTGTTAGATTCATTCCTTGGTATCCTTAGACCATTTATGTAAACATCAGTATTGTTCTGATTCAACTGTGTCCTTCCCGTGTTACGCACATAGACATATGTAGTGTTGATATCAGGGTCATGAGATACCATGTCAATCGTTATGTCAGTACGCATCGAAAGAGCCATAGCATTACTCCTTATCTGTAGAGATGTAGTAGCTTCACTGATACTCGTATTGAATACAACAACAAGTCCTGTAGCAACAGTAATCACCGCTATAAACATTATTATCTGAGATGTCAGACCTGAAAAACCCATTGTTACCACTCACACAACACACTAATGTACTGAAGACGTCTAGCCAACGCCAAACCTGCATAAAATCATTCTAGCATCTTCAACATCTTAAGCAGGTTACGACTTTTGCAAGCCTCTGGAGACGATAGATCCCTGAGCTGTTCAAAAGTTATATCTTCAATTTCTTTTGGAGCAAAACTTGCCATAATAATCACCGACACGCCGATGTGAAACTTAAACACCGACAATTATATTCTCGGTTAAGAGGTTTATATATTTTTCGTTTTTCCGTCATTCGGATTTTCCGAATAAATCAATAAGTTTAAATATCATTGGGATATTGAATATTTCAGTGAGGGGTTACATGGAGTGCATAGCATACTACGACAGAAAAACCTTTGAGATCCTGGATTTCTTGCCCAAGAATATAGATAATTCTTTGCAAGCCAGGATTCTTGAACTTTGGTCACAGGACATTCCTCGTAAAATACTCATGTTCCTGTCGACCGAAAACGATGTCACCGCCCCAAAGATCAAGAATGCTATAGGTCACTCCGTGTCTACCCTCCATGAGAACATAAAGAAACTCGAGGACGCAGGACTGATAAAGACTGAGATGATATACGTTGGGAACAAGCAGAAGATAATAAGACCCAGAGTAGTATTCGTGACAAAGAATCCAGCATTCAAATCGATTGTCAAGAGCTTCCTCTCAAAAGGATTTTGGATAGATTCTGACAAATCCAGAAAGATAATAGATTTCTTACAGAAGAACCACAATAAGTCATTCACTGCAGAGGAGATATCATCAAAGACGAAGATACCTGTGGATGAGATACACGCACTCTTAGGAAATTGGGACTCACAGATAACCAGAGCATTCTCAGATTTCATGAAAGAAAAGCCTTTCGAGAAGAAGATACTATACCAAGGAAAGAAGAAAGATAAGAAAAAGGACAGCGATTCACTGTTCCTATGAATTCTATTTCTTAGAAATTTATAAAGAAATTTTTTTACCGTTTGTACATCCTAAACAAACATCAATGCTATTATGAAACCTATGACAATACCTACTAGAAAACCATGTATAAGTTCTTTAAGACCATAGACATCATGCTCAAGCTCGCTGACTCTCCGGTCTATCTTGTTCCTTATCTCATCCTTACTAGCAACACGAGATCTTCCACCTTTCTTTCGAGTCGTGCTCTTAGCACTACTTTTCTTTACCAAAACCATCACCTTCTTTTTCCAGGAGGTACTTCCTTGAGCTCTATCCTTCCAAACTCGTACAATAATAGACCTATACCAAAGAGAACAGGGAATACAAGTATTTCTGGTGTAAAGACACTTCTTGCACGGAAAGCATTCGAGAGGATGTAGTAGAGACCAAGCCCCATGCTCGTTCCACCAGTTACTATGAGGATTATTCCTGCAATCTCGTGTCTCATGAGATTATGCTTCATATGTTATCCATTGCAGCATCATTTATATAGTTTTTTATATATCTCTTAGAGTAGATACTATAACTTTCAACGGATAAGAGAAAAAAGCACCAGCGTAAGAAAACGCAAAGACAAAGAAATAGACAATCCATCAGTTCATTATACCAAGAAGACCATATACCATCCTGTTGGCTGCCCTTATGACATCACGACCTTCTGCGCCCTGCACAACATAGCAGCTAGGATTATCAGCATCCTGGAACACACCAGTCCGATCACCATGACCGAACATCACAACAGATTCATTACCTGACACATTATCACAATTCGCGATAGGTATATCTCTTCCATCTTCCGTCTCGAGGGGATCATCTGTGTCAGCCGCGTGTGTAAGTGTAGCTCGTGTAGGTATATTGAATATCTCGTTCCTTGTACCGATTATCTTGCCAACCTCTATGGCTGCCTGTCCCACACGCCTAGCATCCACACCCTGCCCCTCCATCGGAGGCATAGAGAGATATATGAACTCACTTTCAAGAAGAGAGTCCCCGTCTATCTCATAAGGTATATCTTCAAGATCTCTTGGTCCATAATGGAAAGGCACAGGAACTACTGTATCGCCCACCATGATTGAAGTATACCACGATTCATCCCCACCATAGCGTTCAAAAGTGAATCCATTATACTCATAAGAGGTCTCAGGAGTCTCAACTATATTTGATAGCACGACTATGAGAGCGACCACTCCAAGTACGACAAGGATCGTGTAAAGCACCAACCTAGAACTTCGCTTATCCAACTCAGGGTTCTTGGGTTCTTCAGAAGGGAATTTCTCATCCATCTTCATCTCGTCTTCTAGAATCTTGGCGGGTTGAGTGAACTCGTCACGTAACTCTTTCTCCACTCTCTTATTTGTGCTATCTTCTTTCTTTTGCTTTTTTTCTGAAGAAGATGAAGAATCATTCCTTACTTCAGATGACTTCTTCTTCATCGGCTTCTTAGCATAATCCTTTTTCCCAGAAGACTTAGCAGCATCTGATTCATTATGTCCAACCACATGAGCTTTCCTACCTTCAGCTTCTTTTGCCATATCAAACACTCTTCATAAGTTTCTAGTTATTGAGGTACATTCATCGGATCGCCCGTCTCTTGAGGTAACTGATCCTCATCAGGTAGATCTTCCTCATCCATACCTGGTTCTATTATCCCTAAAAGTTCGTATGTCATACGTTCAGCAACACGTATCCTGTGGATGACATCAGCCGAATGGACTTCAATGCATCCATTTTCCTCATCGAAAGTCACTTCGTTCTCCTCTGCTTCCTTAAAGGCCACCACAGGAGACTGAATCGTAGAGTCTTCACAGCTTATCACATTGAAGTCTCGTGTAAGGTCTTCCTCGAGAGTCCCTACACCTACAATCTTATCTATCCTACTAAGGTAATCAAAGAGTACAAACATCGCATAGTCTGTCTCGCCTGTGTCTGTTATGTTAGGGTGCCTTGAAACTGTGAAATGCGAAGATGAAGCCAAAGCAGACATGGCGCCATCTGGGACATCCAGTGAAAGTAGCTCCTGAGGCATGTGGAAGAATTCAAGATCTTCCCCTTCGTATGCAACCTCGTAAGACTGAGGACCCTGCCTTATCCTATGTCCATCATAATATGTAACATTACTTCCACCGAAATTGTATGTCATCACGAAACCCATAGCACTACCCATCATCAGGATGACAATGAAATATGTCATCAGCATCTTCATGTTGAACCATCGATGCAACTTCCTCTTCAACCTCTTCCGATTCATAGACCCGAGTGAGCCTGCTAGATTTAAAAAACTATTCTTTAGAGAAGGATTATCCCTGATTCCAGACCAAAATATATAAATGCCAATGCTAATGATTATGATATAATGAAGAAGATAAAGAAGATGCTGAGGATGGAGAAGGACTTCCCTGATGTAGATGAAGAGACGAGAAGGGACTGGAACATAATAACGCACCCCATAACTCTAATGAAGAAGACAATGAGACCCGACAAGAGTGTGAGAGCATTCTTCCCAGAACTCAGGAGGAGAAAAAAAGTCGCCGTAGTATTGAGTGGAGGAGGAGCGAAAGGGCTAGCACATGTAGGATTCTTGAGAGAGCTCGAGAAATATGATGTCGAGATTGATTTTATTGCAGGAACCAGCATGGGTGCTATAGTAGGTGCACTGTACGCCCTGGAGAAAGACCTCTCTATTATAGACAAGCATCTGAAGTATAAGACAAGAGACCTTGTAACTTTTAAGGACATCACATTCTCCCTGAAAGGCATGTTCAAAGGCATGGTCATAGAGGACATGCTTAAGGACCTCTATGGAAAGGCAACATTTGAAGACACTAAGATACCCCTTGTAATCAATGCTGTAGATCTAGAGACTGGGAAAGAGAAAGTATTCAAGGAGGGGAAACTCATTGATGCAGTAAGAGCAAGCATGAGCATCCCAGTTATCTTTACACCACATAAGATAAAAGGCAAGATGTATGTTGATGGAGGAGTTATGAATAATGTTCCCTGCAATCATGTGCCTGGAAAGTACAGGAAAGTGGTAGTGTGTAATGTCAATTCCAAAATGCCTCCTCTGAAGAAGAACTATACAGGAATAGAGTTTTTCCTGCACACTATGAGCTTGCTACAGCATAATGCCACAAGAATACCAAGAGATGATAAACACATACTTGTAGAACCCGATATGTCTAAAATGTCAGTCGGAGATTTCAGCAAGATGAGAGAAGCAATAAAGATAGGAGAGAAGAAGGCGAGTGAGACTCTCGGAAAGCACTTCAAGAAGATAAAGGAGTTCTGAACCTATATTATACGCTATAGAAAAATTGAGTAAAAAGCCTATTTTTTTGCTTTCTTGACAATCCTCTCTACTTTCACATTGAAAATCAAATCTTCGCCTGCGAGAGGAGGATTCATATCAAGTATTACCGTATCTCGGGAAATATCCTTTATTATCGCAGGGAAAACTCCACCTGCTTCATTCTTTAAGACCAGCACTTTCCCTATTTTGGGTTCTGCCTTTCCTAAGAGCTGCATCCTTGGTATAGACTGGACAAGCTCATGCCTTCTGGCGCCATAAGCTCTCTCCTTGGGTATGTCTAGCTTTCTCATCTCACCTTCAGACATTCCGAGAACACCTTGATTCAGCCCTACAATGAAATCTTTTGAGCCCACTGTCATTGACACTGGAGGTTTGGACTTGTCTTCGTTGTCCTCAAAGACTTCACCATTGCTCTTTTTCCAGCCTCTATATCTTATCTCAATTATGTCCCCTTCCTCAACAACCATAATATTGCTATACAATCTCGATATTTAAAGATTATCAATCTTCTAATACTTACCGTATCCTATACCACACAATCATAAAATTTCACAATGCAGAAATACCTTCGATGACACTTGCAAGAAATTGCCCACCATCAAAAGGCCTTATAGGTATCATATTGAATAATCCTAGAAATAGATTTACCTTTTTTGTCAGACCCAATATAGTTATGGCCCTCTCACTTAATTTTTTCCCAGTAATTCTCTTGTAGTGCTTAAGTACGAGTGTACAAAGGAAGAATATAGCAAAGTTCGCTAAAGGTCCTGCTAGAGCGACCCAAGCGCTCTGAAAAGGAGATAAAATTCCACCCGGGTAAGATACAAATGCAGGAACTACTATCAGGAATGGGAAATTCATCACTTTCAGTATAAGTGCAATGATCAGAAAAGGGTAAGGAACATTGAAAGTTGCACTGACACCAAAACCCATAGCTACGAATTTATGTCCCAATTCATGCAGTATTATGGCTGGAGCTATGAGCGCCATAGCAAACTTTATATCTTCCCAATTGAAGGTCAATGGACCAATACGGGTCTTAGCAGAACTGTAAGCTGCCTCAATGGGATCATACACATGCACCTGCTTCTTCATCTTTTTGTTATACCTTGAGAAGAAATCAGAGAATATAAGCCCCATGACAAAGCTCATTACAATCGCATCTATAATCTCTTGTAGAGTGAATATACCAAAGACCATAAATCTTGAGAACACTGGAGACTTTAATTATTTTTTGTATTCTAGGGTTTGTCCTAAAAGGTGGAAACGAGTATACTGTCCGTAGTCACAAATTAAGCTGAGCTTAATTGTGCAGATAAAGTAACTTTATCTCGAGTCATCAGTTGCGGGATTCATTCCAAACCTCGTTGGAATGTTAGAAAAATCCTTTTCTGGATTTTTCTTTATTATTCAATCACCCATGACTACTGACTGGGAGGGGTCGCTCCCTACGGGAAGCCCAGTAGGACAGTATACAAAAACACTCCTTTTGGGACAGACCC
>CAZMXQ010000006.1:0-25075 GCA_964570335.1 uncultured Methanosarcinales archaeon | reverse complement strand
CATCAAAACAAAACCTTTTTATACGAGTATGATAAGGAAAGGGATGGGTGGTAATAGATGGAGAAACTTTTCGAGGTATACGGCAACACTTCTTATGATAAGGTCTACTCAGACACAGAGAATGATTCTTTGAATCTTATCAAAGTCAATAAGAATATAGTTACACACAAACAGGTTCAGAGAAAACAGGGAAGACTTTACATGCGTATGAAGAAACGCGATCTTCTGACATGTAGTTGATACTTTCTTTATATTATCTTTCTTCATTTCTTGTATTTCTATCACGATTGTTTTATATAATTATGAAACATTCTCTAGAACATGCTAAATCTAAGCAAGACAATCCTTTTCTATAAACGCAAGGATGTCCAAGAGGCAATCGTAGAAGCTGCTTATGATAAGGAGATTGCTGTGAAATTCGGAGAGAAAGGTTTCGGGAAACGTCCTGAAATAATAAAATTCCCGAACGATGTCTTAGAATTTGCGCTCAAAGGAGCGACCTCTTTCCATGCTTCTGAAGAGCTCTGGCTAAATCCCCTTCAGATATCTACGTCTTTGAAGCAGAAAGAGTTGGATGAGATAAGGAAAGGTTGGGATCTAGTTCTAGATATAGATTGTCCAGTCCTTGACTATTCAGGTGTTGCAGCTCATCTGATTGTTGAGGCTTTGAAATACCATGGGATAAAGAGCATCTCTGCAAAATTTTCAGGGAACCATGGTTTTCATATTGCAGTCCCTTTTGAATCGTTTCCTGAGATTGTCGGAAATCAAGAGTCAAGATTTCTTTTCCCAAAGATGCCTAAGGCTATCGCCATGTACATAAGGAATATGATAGAAGAACCATTATCTAAGAATATCATCGACTATGAAAATGGTGACTTAGGAGCGATAATAGAGAAGACTGGAAAGCCTAAAGAAGTATTGCTTCATGATCCTGAATCCAGTAATCCTAAATTGAATCTTGACTCTTTTCTCGAGATAGATACTATATTGATATCTCCAAGACACCTTTACAGGATGCCCTTCTCTTTCAATGAGAAGTCTGGGCTTGTCAGCATACCTGTTGATGTATCTAAAATAAGGGACTTCAAGATCAATGATGCCCACCCTGAGAATGTTGTTGTCGGTAGGGCTAAGTTCCTTGACAGATCATCAGTTATACCTAACGAAGCAAGAAGGCTTTCAGTACAGGCCTTGGACTACATAAGCAAATCCGACATCGATAAGAAGATAGAGGAAGAGACGAAGAAATCTTACAAGAATGTAATTAATGAAGTTAAGCAGTATGAAGAGGTCACTGAGAAGATTCCAGAGGAACTCTTTCCTCCATGCATACACAATATCAAGAAAGGAATGGAGGATGGAAAGAAGAGGGGTCTTTTTGTCATGGTGAATTTCCTCACTTCTGTAGGTTGGAATTATGAAGATATAGAAGAATGGCTTGGTATGTGGAACGAGAACAACGAGAAAGTGGGAGGGGAAGCTCTCAGGGAAACTATTCTCAAAGGACAGCTTCGGTACCATAGTGCGCAGAAGAAGAAAGTCCTTCCGCCTAATTGCGACAATGCAAATTATTACAAATCCATAGGGACATCTGAAAAGGCTGTCTGCCAACCAGACTCACTTTGTGCAAAGATAAAGAACCCAGTCCAGTATGCTAAGCGAAGGATGTATTTCGTGAAACAGGATCAGGATGGAAGGAAGCGTAAGAAGAAAACAGAGAAAAAAGAAAGTGAGTCTAAAAAGGAAGCAGAGTAATGATAACGTATCTATGCCTGATGTTCATACATGTACTTTAATTCCTTTTTCAAAAGATTAGAGGTTTACATTGTAGATATGAGATCGGGAATGAATGTATGTCTCTCTGCAACATTAGCATAATCAGGGATATCATCTATCCTCTCTGTAGTAAGTACTGATATAACATCCATTCTTGCTCTTTTCGCTGCAACAATACCATTGATAGAGTCTTCTATAACCACGCATTCTTTTTTTCTCATTCCAGTCCTACGATAAGCTTCCAGGAATATCGAAGGGTCAGGTTTTGAAAGCTTGAAATCATCAGACCCGACTATATCATCAAAATAGTGAGTGATATCGTTATTGTCTAATATGCGTTTCACATAATTGTATCTTGACGATGAGGCAACTACCATCTTGTAACCATCCTTATCAAGTCTCTTCAGCATTGTTTTGACTCCAGGATAGATGCCTATCGAATCTATGCCTTCATCTGTTTTCATGCCTATCATCATATTCCATGCCTTATCAAGAAGTCTTGTGTCGCCTACTGAATCCATGAGTATTCTTTTGTAGAATTCTTTGGGCTCTGTCCCATTGCATCTCATCTGGAAGTATCTTTTCGTCAGATTAATCCCCAGCTCTGAAAAGACTTTCTTATGTATCCTGAAATGGTAATTGATTGAGTCCGCAAGTGTTCCATCAAGGTCGAATATTACTGCTCTTTTCATATCATTATACCATTCCCTTCCCTTTATAATATCTTCGATAGCTTTTTGTTGCCGGAATATTCTGCATCTTCCCTGTAGCTATTTTCTCTAGAGTTCTGAAGCTGGGTAATATTTTATAAATTCTGATTGATTATTCTGCAGTATGCCATACGAGGTAACACCTGTACATTTTGATCTTGAGATGTATGATAGGATAGGAGAGATGGGTCTTGAGACCCTTTCATACAAATGCGAAAGGATACCTTCTTTCAGAGAGTCGGGAGATGTATTCAGAGTAAACCATGTACTTTCAGATTTTTCAGTATTCATGTCATCTGCTGGTATGATGTTCAGAGCATATGATGGTGAACATGAATTCGCTGATAGGATAAATGATTATTCAGCACTGGACGATTGGCTGATGAATCACTATGATAGTAAGAAGTCATATTCTGTAGAAGCTGTCAATATACCTGAGTTCTTGGACAGGAAGATTGCAGGAAGGATTTCGTCAGATGGTAATCCAAAAAATCTTCATGGTGTCGTTGTGGATGGATTTGATGTCTGTTCACCTATAGATTTCACTAGAAATAATGGCAATCTTGAATACTGGAATGGCGAGATATCGTCTGATAAGATTGATAGTGACATCATCGGCAGGCTTAAGAAGACATACAAAGGTGTTGAGGGGTGCTTCTATTTCATGTTTGTCAAGGATGATACTAAGAAAAGAGCAAAGGAATCAATATGTACCTTTGCTATGCAAGAAGATGATCCCCCATGTCATCATCCAGAGGATCCATGATTATCATGGATGGTCATTTCTGTTCTGCATATGTCGTCTTGCCATTCTTGGGCACTCAACCGTTACTTTTATAAATAGATGCAATTTCCTGTCACGTTGCCTTAAAAACTTAAGGTGATGAGAAGATATTTGGAATCTTTCCAAGTATGGTAAGCCAAGCCTGAAAAGGTCGACAAAGTCATCGGCTACACCTTCTGCTCACGGGCAGAATGATAGTCCTGTTTCTTCGACAGAAGACCAGGAATAGGCTGTGTGGCAAAAGCTGCATACGGAAGATGTCTTATGGCATGTTCTATGCTGTGTGCTCTTTTCTGGTTTGGCAAGGACTCAAAAGGTAAGTTTTAAGAAATGAATGAGGTTCGCCTGAAAAATGCCAAGTGTTAGACAACCAAGAAGCGGAAGTATGGGATATTGGCCTAGGAAGAGGGCTGCAAAGCAGACACCTCGCGTAAGGTCATGGGGTAATTTCTCTGATGCAAAGCCTCTTGGATTTGCTGGTTACAAGGCAGGAATGACTCATGTCATGATAACTGATAATAGGAAGAACTCGACGACTAAGGGATCCAAAGTAAGGATGCCTGTAACAGTCATTGAGTGTCCTGATCTGAAGATAATCGGTGTCAGGTTCTACAAGAAAGGCTTTTTCGGCAACAAGGTTGCAGAAGAGATTGAGTTCAAGTCCGATAATAAAAGGCTCTATCTGAAAAAGAATATCTCTAAGAAACCAAAAGGTTCTCTAGAAGGAATAAAGGCTCTTGATGAGTATTCTGACATAAGGTTGCTTGTACATACAATCCCTGGTGAGACAAAGATTGGTAAGAAGACTCCTGATGTCTTTGAGTTGGGAATCGGTGGATCATTGGAAGACAAGTTCAACTATGCGAAAGAGAATGCTGGTAAATCAATATCTTTCAAGGATGTCTTTGTTCCTGGTGAACAGGTTGATGCTAAGGCAGTCACCACAGGAAAAGGTCTGCAAGGATCTGTTAAGAGGTTCGGGATACATGTCCGTGCTAAGAAATCTGAGAAGACAAAAAGGGCGCCTGGTTCAATCTCTGGTGGTTGGACTTCTCAAGGGCACATGATGTATAGGGTTCCTCAAGCAGGTCAGATGGGTTATCATACAAGGACTGAGCACAATAAGGTTGTTATGGGCATAATAGATAATCCTGATGATGTGAATCCTTCAAGCGGTTTTGTGGGTTATGGTTTTGTGAAGAACCCTTGCATGCTGATAAAGGGCAGTCTTCCAGGTCCTAAGAAAAGGTTGATCAGATTGAATAAGGCGATTAGGCCGAATTCATTGTACAATGGTTTCACTCCGGCGATTGATCTTATATCGAAGGAGTCTCAACAAAGATGATTTTTCATTATATGCTGATTATATGGTAAGAAAGTGATGCAGATGTCGAAATTGAAGATAAAGGATGTGAAGAACAGTGAGAAAGGGTCTGTGGATGTCCCTTCTCAGTTCAATGAGGAAGTGAGGCCCGATCTTGTCGGTAGAGCAGTCCTCGCCATAGCAAGCCACAAGAGGCAGCCTTATGGTGCAGATCCTGAAGCTGGAAAGAAATCGTCTGCAGAGCTTTCAAGAAGAAGAAGAAAATACAGGGGATCATACGGTTTCGGTATATCTCGTGTCACTAGGAAGATACTTTCCAGGAATGGAACGAGATTGAACTGGGTGGGAGCATTCTCTCCAGGTACTGTGGGTGGTAGAAGAGCTCACCCTCCAAAGTCTGAAAAAGTCTGGTCTCAGGACATAAACAAGAAAGAAAGGCAGAAGGCGATAAGGTCTGCAATGGCTGCGACACTTGATGCTGAGCTTGTTGGTGCTAGAGGTCATGAGGTTCCAGAAGGTTATCCTTTTGCAATCTCTGATGATTTTCAGGCGATAATCAAATCCAAGGATTTTGTTTCAGCACTTGATAATCTGGGTCTGAAAGAAGAGCTCGAAAGATGCTCTCAGAAGAAGATCAGGGCTGGAAAAGGAAAAGGAAGGGGCAGGCCATATAATAGGAAGAAAGGTCCTCTTGTTGTCGTGGGCGGTCAGTGTCCTCTTGAGATTTCAGGATCTAACGTTCCAGGAGTAGATGTCGTAAGGGTGGCTGAGTTGAATGCTGAGCTCTTGGCTCCGGGTGCAGACTTGGGAAGAATGACACTTTTCACAGAATCTGCTATTAATGAATTATCCAAGCATAATCTCTTTTTTCCTAAGTTGAAAATGCTCAAGGAAAAAGTGAAAGTCCCTTCAGGAAATGACTCCAAGAAGAAAGGAGTAGAGAAGAAAGGGAAGGAGGTAAGTTCATCGAAAGAGGAACCTAAGAGGGCTCCTGTTAAAAAAGAATCTTCGAAGAAGTCAGAAGACTCTAAAGCTAAGAAATCTGAAGCTAACAAATGATGGTTACAAGAAGTGATTATAATGGATGCATATAATATCGTGTTGAATCCCGTTTCGACGGAAAAATCAGTCAGGATGATGGAGGCTGAGAATAAGCTTGCTTTCGACGTAGCTCTGAAAGCTAATAAGCCTCAGATAAAATCTGCTCTGGAAGAGATGTTCAATGCGAAGATTGTGAGCGTCAACACAGCAATCTTGTCAAACGGCAAGAAGCGTGCATATGTGAAGTTCGGGGAAGGAACCCTTGCAATAGATATTGCAACCCAGTTGGGTCTAATGTGATGTATTCACGAAATGAAATTCAAGATAAAACGACATAAAACGGTTGAAAGAAAATGGGAAAGAACCTTATACAGCAAGCAAGAGGAAAAGGATCCAGGAGATATAGGTCTCCTAGTTTCAGGTACAAAGGATCCTCTGAGCACAGGTCCTTGTCGCAAGAGACGCTGTCTGGTAAGATAGTTGATTTTGTAGATTGCCCAGGTCATACTGCTCCGCTTGCAAAGGTCATGTTCGAGGATGGAGAGAACTCACTTTTCATAGCTCCTGATGGTATGAAAGTGGGCGATATGATATCTGTCGGATCAGAGGCTACAATACAGAAAGGAAACACTGTACCTCTTTCAACTGTTCCAGAAGGTACTTTCATACACAATGTCGAGTTGAGTCCCGGAGATGGTGGTAAGTTTGTAAGAGCATCCGGTGTATTTGCAAAAGTATCTTCACAGGCTCCTGATCATGTTGTTGTAACATTACCTTCAAAGAAGACTAAAAAGTTCAATCCTAACTGTCGAGCAACAATCGGTGTTGTTGCTGGTGGTGGTAGACTTGAAAAGCCATTCGCTAAGTCAGGTAACAAGTACTTTGCCAAGAGGGCCAAGAACAAGTTATACCCGATTGTTTCCGGTGCATCCCAGAACGCTGTGGACCATCCAATGGGAAATTCCAGGTCCTCCAGGAAGTCAAAGGGCAAGCCGGCACCTAAGAATGCACCGCCAGGAAGGAATGTCGGTATGATAAGGCCAAGACACACGGGGAGGAACAAGTAGGTTTAGGAAGTGATTATCATGGCTAAGAAAGAATTCGCATTCAGGGGAAAATCTTTGGAAGAGCTCAAGTCTATGACTCTTACCGATCTCTCTCCTCTTTTGACTGCTAATGCAAGAAGGAAGATCAAGAGAGGGTTTACAGAGGAAGAAAAGAGGTTCCTTGATAATATGAGGAAGAATCCTAACAAGACTATGAAGACCCATTGCAGGAACATGATTGTGCTTCCTGAGATGGTCGGAAAGACAATCCGTGTTTACACAGGAAAGGTCTTTGAGCCGATAGTCATCCAGTCTGAGATGATAGGTCATCGTCTCGGTGAGTTTGCAAGGAGCAGGAAGCGTGTCACTCACAGCTCTCCGGGTGTCGGTTCGACCAGGTCAAGCGCGGCAATGTCGCAGAAATGATACAATTTATGATATGATATACAAGAGATTGAATGATACAAATGGCAACAGGATATGCATACCAGGAATATGATGAGGTCAAGATGGCCAGAGTTTATGGTAGGGGTCTTTCTGTCTCCTTCAAGAAGTCTGTCGAAGTCTGTAACCTCTTACGTGGAAAGAACCTGAATACGATGAGAGAGAAACTCAAAAACGTTGTCTCTCTCAAGGAGCCTGTTCAGTACAGGAGGTTCAATCAGGAGCTTGCACACCAGACCTCTGTAGGCTCTGGAGGTTTTCCTGTGAAGGTATGTAAAGCCGTGATAAGGCTGTTGGATTCTGTAGAGTCCAATGCTAATGATAAGGATCTCAATACTGATTCATTGAAGATTGTGCACGCTTGTGCTCATCAGGGAAGCCGTCCTATGAGGGGTGGCAGGAAAGGGAGAGTTAAAGCAAAAAGAACTCATATAGAAATAGTTGTAAAAGAGTCCAAACCTGAGAAGAAGGCTGCTGCTTCAAAAGCAAAGAAGGGCGAGAGTCCAAAGGGAGAAGGCTCTGGGAAAACAGAAGCTTCAAAATCCGAAGATGTTCAGAAGTCAAAAGGTATAAAGGAGAATGGAGGGTCTTCCAAGTCAGCTCCTAAGGATGTGGCAGAAGAGCCGAAGAAAAAGTCCGAATCAACCGATAAGGAAAAAAACTCATCCAAGAAGAACCCAAAGTCAACAGATTCAAAAGATGATAATAAACAAGATAAGAAAGATGATGCTCAATGATTGAAAGAAAACTACTACATACGAAGCTAAGGGATTATCAGGTCAATGAGATGCTTGCTAGTTCCTTGAGTAGGGTCGGTTTCAGTACATCCAAACTCAAGAAGACGCCTCTTGGTGAGAAGATAACTATTGTTGCTTCAAGGCCTGGGCTAGTAGTAGGAAGAAAAGGAAGCAATATCAAGAGTCTTACGAAGACACTGAAGAACCGCTTTAAGCTTGAGAATCCTCAGATTGAGATTGAGGAAGTTCCAAACCAGAGCTTAGATGCGCAGATTGTCGCAGAGAAGATCCAGTCCGCTCTTGAAAGATTTGGGACCAAGAAATTCAAAGGTATCGGACATAAGGCGATGGACGATGTCATGAATGCAGGAGCTCTGGGAGTGGAGATACTTGTTTCCGGGAAGATACCTTCACAGAGGGCGAAAAGGTGGAGGTTCTACAAGGGCTACTTGAAGAAAAGCGGCGATGTCGCGGTATCACAGGTTGCGAGAGCTTATGCATCAGCAAACCTGAAGAGTGGAAGTGTAGGAATACAGGTAAGGATAATGCTTCCTAACACTTGGCTACCTGACAGGGTAGATGTACTTAATGTCGAAGATGTCAGTGGGATGGTTGAAAGTGGATCTGAAACTGAATCCGTAGAAGAGAAGAAGGAAGAGATTGTGGAAGAGTCCGTAGAGGAGGGAGAGCCTGAAGAAGTCTCTGAATCTTCAGACGAGAGCTCTGACGAACCTGCTCAGGAAGCACCAGAAAAAGAGTCAGATAAGGACAAGGAAGACTCTGCTAAAGATAATAAATCAAAAGATTCAAAAAAAGAAGCTGAACAAACAGCAAAAGAAGACAAGAAGAAAGAAAAGAAAGACGCTGATAAGGAGTGATCCTAATGAAGGTTGAAGACATAAGGAACAAGAAACCAGAAACCCTCGAGAAGGAGGAATTGAGTCTTAAGAAGGAACTCATGTCTTTGAGGGCTCAGGTTGCTATGGGAACCACTCCTAAAAGTCCTGGTCAGATAAGGTCAATAAAGAAGACTTTGGCAAGGATAAATACCATCAGGAAAGAGAATGAGATGGTTGCTCATGAAGGAAACTCAGCGGACAACCAGAAATGATATAGATCTTTTGAGGCGTTCCCTCAAGAGAGAGTTCATAGGAAAACAATCAAAAGTGGTCTCTACAAGGGATCCTTCATATGAGGGTCTCCAGGGGACTATAATGGATGAGACGAAAGAGTCGCTCGACATATATGATGGCGAGCGTGTAAGGAAGATACTGAAGAATAATGTGTCTCTCGAGGTCTTTTTTCCAGAACCTTTGGTTATCCAAGGCGGATGGATACGGATGAGGCCTGAAGAGAGGATAAAGAAGACAAACTTGAAGGAAGCGTGAAGCAAATGGCTAAAGAGATAAGACAGACATCATTGGATCTGAGTAATGTAAGGACGCATGGAAGGTCCTACGTAGGTAGGGTTGTCTCTAACAAGATGAATGCTACTGTCGTAGTCTCATGGGACAGGAAGATATATGTTCCTAAGTTTGAGAGATACATGCTTAAGACTTCCAAAGTGGCTGCGCATAAGCCAGATTCCATAAGTCTGAAAGAGGGCGACATGGTAAAGATAAAGCAGTGCAGGCCAATAAGCAAGACAAAGAATTTCATGGTAATAGAGAATCTTGAGGGTGCTGATGATTCCTCAGGAGAAGTCAAGGAGAAGACAGAGAAAAAGACAAAGGGAAAGGCTGAGAAGACAACCGAGAAGAAGGCCAAGAGCTCATCTTCAAAGAAGAAAGAGTGATGAAGCACATTTATAGAGATACAAGGTTTTGAAAATGAAAGCAGTCAAGGCAAGAGTGACAAGAGGACTCACACAGGGTTCAGTTGTAGAGACTTGTGATAACTCTGGTGCTAAGTCCATCAAGATAATATCTGTCAAGAACTTGAAGACTGTTAAGTCCAGAAAACCATATTGTGGCGTAGGTGACCTCGTCATGGCGTCTGTCATAAAGGGTAAGCCAGAGATGAGGAAGCAGGTAGTTCCTGCTGTCATAGTCAGACAGAAAAAGGAGTATCAGCGCCCGGATGGGACAAGAGTGAGCTTTGAAGACAACTCTGCAGTAGTGTTGAAGGATGAGAAAGGTAATCCCAAGGGAACAATCTTCAAGGGACCTGTGGCAAAAGAAGTCGCAGTGAGATGGCCAGGGGTTGCAAAGGTAGCTAACATAATATTATAATCAAAAGAAGATGATAGACATGGCAAAGATATTTTCAAAGGAATGGAGGAAGTCAGTACAGCCTAGGAAGCAGAGGAAGTATGCTCTGAACGCTCCTAAGCATCTGAAGAAGGACATGCTGTCTGCTCACCTATCCGATCCATTGAAGAAAAGACATGGAAAAAGATCGGTTCCTGTTAGGTCCGGTGATACAGTAAAGATTATGAGAGGTAACCATAAGGGCAAAGAAGGTAAGGTCCAGGCTGTGTCCTATAAAGAGGGACATATACATGTGTCTGCGGCATCCTACTCAAAAGGAGATGGAAGCACAGCGTATTATCCTATAAGGCCTTCGAATGTAATGGTGACAGAGTTCGACCTCTCTGACCCGAAGAGGAAAGCAAAATTGGAACCAGACGAGGTCAAGAAGAAGTAAAAGAGACAAGCATGAATAAATCATATTCACGGTGATCAAATGGCACAACATACCAAAAGGATAGCTAGCCCAAGAAGCTGGCCGATAAAGAGGAAGACTACTGAGTGGGTAAGTTCTCCTAAAGGAGGACACTCTAGAGATATGTCTGTCTCTGTGAATGTTGCTCTAAAGGAGATCTTGAAGATAACCAAGACAACCAAGGAGTCAAGATATGTCATATTCGAGAAGGGTCTTAATGTTAATGGCAACAAGATGAGATCTGAGCGTTCACCATTCGGTCTGTTCGATGTGTTGACCCTTCCAGAGACAAAGGAGAGCTACATAATGCTTTTCAATAACAGAGGTAAGCTCGTTACCAAGAAACTCTCCGAAAAAGAATCTGAGGTCAAGCTCTCCAAGGTAATAGGGAAAAAGACTCTAGGAAAGGGAAAGACCCAGTTGAATCTTATGGGTGGAATGAACATAATCGTTTCAAAGGATGATTATAAAGCAGGAGACACAGTTGTTGTCTCACTGAAAGACAAGAAACCAAAAGAGACTCTTAAGCTCGAGAAGGGTGCTCTTGTGTACTTGCTGACAGGAAAAGACATCTCCAAGACTGCAAAAGTCAAGGAGGTAGAATCGAGTAATCTTGTCTACGAGTCTGAGGGAGAAGAGTTCAAGATCACAAAAGAAGATGTTGTTGTAGTAGGAAAGGACAAGCCCTACATAACGCTTGAATGATTATACTGATTGATGTTCGGAAATGATGAAAATGGAGAAAGAGAATCCAATGAAGAAGATGAGGATTGAGAAGCTCACTTTGAATGTAGGGGCGGGAAAGGATGCTAAGGTCCTAGAGAAAGGTACTATGCTACTGAAAGCTCTTACAGGTATTGATCCCGTCAAGACCAAGACTATGAAGAGGCTTCAAGCATGGGGTCTTAGGCCTGGACTTCCAGTTGGATGCAAGATCACCATAAGGGATCAGGACCACATCAAGGAATTGCTTCCACGACTTTTGGATGCAAAGGATAAGACACTCAGGTTGAAGATGTTCGACAATTATGGTAACATATCTTTTGGTATACCTGAGTGTATCGACATAACAGATTACAAGTATGATCCTAAGATAGGTATCATGGGACTCCAGGTTTCCCTTACTCTTGCGAGGCCTGGTTATAGGGTCATGAGAAGAAGGCTCCACAGGTCAGGTATAAAGAGGGACCATCTGATAAGCAGGGATGAAGCAATAGATTTCATGAAGAAAAACTATTCGGTAACAATCAGTGAAGAGGTTGATGAAGAATGACTTACAGCAATTACAGGAAAGCTTTGAAGCAGCTAAAGTCAAAACCTAAGGTTGCTGAGAAGTATATCAAGCACAACGCTCCAAAGAAAAGATCATGCGGAGTTGCGAACAAGAGATGCAGATTCTCCGGAAGGATAAGAGGAAGGATAAGCAAGTACGGTCTCAACATGAGTAGACAAGCTTTCAGAGAGGTTGCGCCTAAGCTAGGATTCAAGAAACAGAACTGATATTCAATGACATATAGATGTGATACAAAATGAGCACGAACGATACTTTAGCGAACTCACTCTCCTACATATTGAATATGGAAAGGATAGGAGTCAAGGAATGCGTCATAAGCCCGTCCTCCAAAGTCATAAAGGAGGTATTGAGGGTCATGCACGAATCCGGATATGTGGGTGAAATAAAAGAGAATGAGACTTCAAGAGGGATTGAGCTACATGTGACTCTACTTGGAAGACTCAACAAGTGTAATGCGATCAAGCCAAGATTCTCAGTTGGACTTGATACTTATACTAAGTTTGAAAAGAGATTCCTCCCAGCGAAGGATTTCGGAATGTTGATTGTGACTACCAATCAGGGTATAATGAAACATAGTGAAGCTAAAGAGAAGAACATAGGTGGGAAGCTTATAGCTTATTGCTACTGATGAGATGATCATAATGAGACACGACATAGATTACGAGATAAAGATGCCTGAAGGGGTTACAGCAGAGGTGTCAGCAGAGGTTGTCACTATAACTGGTCCTCTCGGTACTGTGAAGAAGAAGGTACCAAGTCAGAAGTTGAGTATCTCAGCATCTGATGGAGTCGTGTATATAGCTGCAAAGAACCCAACTCAAAGGGAGAAGAAACTGGCTAACACTTACAGGGCTCATGTGATCCACATGATAGTCGGCGTTGTTGAAGGCCATGAGTACAAACTCAAGATATGCTCTGGACATTTCCCAATCAAGGCAGAGATTAAAGGCAATGTGCTTGAGGTGAAGAACTTCCTGGGAGAGAACAATCCAAGACTGCTTGAGTTGAAAGAAGGTGCAGACGTAAAGATCGATGGAGAGATTATAACAGTGAAATCTCCTGATAAGGAGAAGGCAGGCCAGGTCGCTGCAGATATCGAGCACGTTACAAGAGTAACCAACAAGGATAGGAGAATCTTCCAGGACGGGATATACATAATCGAGAAATCAAAGACAAGACCAATCCCTATGGAACAATAGATACATCATGATATATAAGTGATCATTATGGATAAACTCGAGAAAAGAAAGGAGATAAAGAAGGCAAAGCCTGAGTTCAGGAGGCAAGATAGCCATAAGAAACTGCGTGTCTCTCGAACAGGCTATAGGAAACCTAAAGGTATCCAGTCTAAGGTCAGGCTCAATAAGAAGGGCTATGTCAAGAAGGTAAAGACCGGCTATGGGTCTCCAGTTGATGTAAAAGGTATGCATCCATCAGGTTATGTTCCTTTCTTGGTTGAGAATGTCTCTCAATTAGACACCATGGATCCAAAGAAAGAAGGTGTGATAGTTTCCTCGAATGTAGGAGAGAGGAAAAGGGTTTCCATATTATCAAAATCAAAAGAATTAGGTATCAAGGTCCTGAATATCAAGGATGTTGATGCAAGGATTTCAGATGCTGATAAATTCATGAAGGCTAAGAAGGAAGACAGGAACAAGATAATGCAGAAGAGATCCGAAAAGGAGAAGTCTGATAAGGAGAAGAAAAAGGAAGAGAAAGAATCCAAGAAGTCAGAAAAATCTGAAACTGAAGGAAATGAAGGATCTGAAACAGACTCACAAGAAGAAAAGAAGGATCAGCAACAGAAGTCAGAGAAATCCGAGAAGGATAAGGTATTGACAAAGAAGGAAAACTGAGTGGTAATGATGATACTTACGGTACAGAGAAGGCTTGCAGCGGATGTCCTGAATTGCTCTCCTAAGAGTGTAAGATTCGAAGAGTCTAGGCTCCAAGAGATTAAGGAGGCTATAACAAGACAGGATATCAAGGCCCTTATCGAAAAAGGATTCATTATGAAGGACAGGTCGAGCCAAGCTTCTAAGGCAAGGGCAAGACACAATCACGATCAGAAGGTCCAAGGTAAGAGGAAAGGCCATGGATCAAGGAAAGGTACTGGTAATGCAAGGAATAATTCAAAAGAAGAATGGATAAACAAGGTCAGGTCGCAGAGAGAGCTTCTCCGTGATCTGAAGTCAAAGAAACTCATCTCCAATGATACTGCGAAGGATCTTTACTCAAAGATAAAGGGAGGCTTCTTCAGGAATAAGAGGCACATAAAGCTTTATCTTGGTGAAAGGGAGCTTATATTGAGGAATGAGAATAATAAGTGAATGATTATCTTTAGGTGTTATGATGGCAAAAGGAAAGAACATGGTGGTCCAGGACAGGAGGAAAAGGACCGGGTATACTGACAGGAATAAGAGGCTGAATCTCTTGAAATCCGGTGGCCATAGGTTAGTGGTCAGAAGGTCGGACAAATACCTGCTAGCTCAGCTGGTAGACTATTCTCCAGAGGGAGACAAGGTATTGGCTACAGTATCTTCCAGAGAGCTGAAGTCCCAAGGATGGAAATACTCTTGCAAGAACCTTCCTGCTGCTTACTTGACAGGTCTTCTGGTCGGAAAGAAGACCAAGGGTAAGGTGACCAAGGCCATCGTTGATATGGGAAGCTTCGTTTCGAAGAAGGAGTCAAGGATATATGCTCTTGTCAAGGGAGCTATAGATTCAGGTCTTGATGTTCCAGTATCTGATAAGGTGCTCCCATCAGAAGAGAGGCTCAAAGGGTCTCATATAGCATCATACAGGAAAGGTGCAGAAAAGATAACAGATGATTTTGAAAAGATGAAATCAAAGATAAATGGTTGATGCCAGATGGCTGATGAGAAAGATAATAAGGAATTGTATGAAGAGAAGGTAGGCCAAGGCGAGGCTGAATCCTCTGAAAAGACTCTTCAGGAAGAATCTCCAGAAGAATCTGTGGATGATGTAGAGGACTCTGAAGAGACTAAGATAATAGATGATACTGAAGGTGCTGATGAGGCGATAGTAGAAAGTGAGTCTGAGATACCTGAAGACGAAGAGGCTAAGAAGCCAGAGCAGGTCGTCAGGATAAGAGAGATTCCTTTTGATGTTGAAAGCTGGCAGCCCAAGACTGAGATAGGTAGGAGAGTAAAATCAGGAGAGCTTACTGATCTCTCTGAGATCATATCTGCGGGTCATAAAATACTCGAGCCAGAGATTGTAGACATCCTTCTACCAAGGATAGATTCAGATCTTCTGCTCGTCGGACAGGCAAAAGGAAAGTTCGGTGGCGGACAGAGGAGAGTCTTCAAACAGTGCCAGAAGAAGACTAGGGAAGGAAACAAGCCTTCCTTTGCGACCATGGCAGTAATAGGAAACAGTAATGGTTTTGTAGGTCTTGGATACGGAAAGGCACGAGAGACAGTACCCGCAAGGGAGAAGGCTCTTAGGGATGCCAAGAGAAACGTAATCATGATAAGAAGAGGTTCAGGTTCTTGGGAAGGAGCAGGAGAATATCCTAACTCTATACCTTTCAAGGTAAGCGGGAAATGTGGCTCCGTGGAGGTTGAACTATTACCGGCACCTAATGGAACTGGACTATGCATTGAGCCTGAATGTGCAAAGATGCTCAAGTTGGCAGGGATAAAGGATGTCTGGTCAAGGACGAGAGGCCAGGCGAAGACTAAGATCAATCTCTCGAAAGCATGTTTCGAAGCTCTCAAGAATCTTGCAACGACAAAGGTTCGTGCGGAAGATGTAGAGAAGTTCAATATTGTTACAGGAAAGATAGTGGATTAAGATGGCAACGGACGACAAGAAAGGCTATGTGGCTATAATCAGGATACGTGGTATGACCAAGATAAGGTCTGGCATAGAGGACACAATGGAGATGCTAGGTCTTGATAAGAAACACTCTATGGTCATAAGGGAAGCTACACCTTCCGTAATGGGTATGGTGAAGAAGATCAAAGATTATGTCACGTATGGTTTCGTAGATAAGAAAGTTGCGGACAAGCATGGTGTTGCTAAGACAGTCCATCTGCATCCTCCAAGAGGCGGATTCGAAAGAGGAGGCATAAAGAAGAACTTCTCCATCGGTGGTGCTCTTGGTTTCAGGGATGAGAAGATTGTCGAACTGATTGATAAGATGTCAAAGGATTATACTAAGAAAGATAAGTCTGAAGAGGCGAAAGCATAATGATAACTTCAAGGAAGAGATCAAAGAATTCCAGACAGAGGGGAGGAACCACTCATGGTTATGGCTCTATGAAGAAGAATAGAGGGGCTGGTAATCGTGGAGGTAGAGGTAATGCTGGTTCTGGAAAGAGAGGGGACGCCAATAAGCCATACTTCAGGGTAAAGCAAGGTAGAGAATTAGGCCAGTATGGCTTCTCTAATGCCAAGCATAGGATAGGACAGAGATCTATCAACATATACAATCTTGAGAACTCTTTCGACAATCTCAAAGCAAGAGGATTCTTCAAGGAGAAGGAAGGGATGGAAACAATCGATCTTGCATCTTTGGGCGTGAATAAGCTTCTCTCTACAGGAACTCCAAAGAGAAAGTATCATATAACTGTCGATTATGCATCAGATTCTGCTCAGGATAAGATTTCCAAGGCTGGTGGTCTAGTTCACGTCAGGCTAGCAAAGCCTGAATCTTCCGAAGGAGAAGAGTGATCCTATAGTAAGTTTTTTAATATACTCTGCTTTTTCAGAGTAGAGATTGTGGTTGAAAATGGGCACTTTTAGAAATATCATAACAAATCTTCCGGAGGTAGCACCTCCGACTCAGAAAAGGTTACCGTTCAAGGATAAGATGAAGTGGACGATAATCTCTTTAGCTCTATTCTTTATTCTAGGTGCTATATCCCTTTATGGATTGGACCCTTCATCAGAGCTCCAGTTTGAACAGTTGCAAGTTCTTCTAGGTGCGAGTTTCGGTTCTATAATATCTCTGGGTATAGGTCCGATTGTCACAGCATCTATCGTGCTTCAACTGCTTACAGGTGCAGGCATAGTAAATCTCGATAACAAGACTCCGGAAGGGAAGGTTGTCTATCAGGGTGTGCAGAAGCTTATGGCCATGGCATTCATCTTCTTCGAGTCTATAATATATGTATTCATGGGAGGATTATCTCCGGACCCTACAAGATTCGCGGGTGCCGCATATGTGCAGGTCCAGATGCTTCTTATTTTCCAGCTGATACTTGGAGGTTTCATGATACTGTTCATGGATGAAGTAGTTCAGAAATGGGGCATAGGATCGGGAGTAAGCCTATTCATAGCAGCAGGAGTATCACAATCGTTATTCGTAAGATTGCTCTCTCCAGTCATGACTGAAGGTGCTGATATTGCAGTGGGAGCTATACCTGCATTAGTACAATCTTTCATACTGCAGAGGACACAGGATGCTGTGCTCAACATTGCAAGAATCGCTGCTACTGTTGCAGTGTTTGTGATGGCAGTATATGCACAAGCGATGAAAGTGGAGATTCCTCTCTCTTTCGGAAGGGTCAGAGGTCATGGGATACGTTGGCCACTTAATTTCATATACACAAGCAATATCCCTGTAATATTGGTAGCAGCACTATTTGCAAATATACAATTACTTGCTAGATTGTTTTATAATTGGGGAAGACCAATCCTAGGAACATTCTCTCAGGGTGTTCCGCAGTCTGGTTTTGTAGCTTGGATTGTAGCTCCGCAATTGATGGAGAGTGTACTTGTTGGGACAGTAGCTCCTATTCAGCTAGCGAGGGCTGCGTTCTATGTTCTGCTGATGATGGGAGGTTGTGTATTGTTCAGTTTCTTCTGGGTCCAGACCTCAGGTATGGACGCAAAATCACAGGCACAGCAGATAATGTCTTCAGGATTGCAGATACCAGGATTCAGGAAGGATGAGAGGGTTCTTGAGAGGATATTGGAAAGGTACATAACTCCGCTTACTGTAATGGGAGCAATGACTGTAGGTCTTCTTGCGGCTCTTGCTGATCTCAGTGGTGCTCTAGCTAATGGTACTGGATTGTTGCTTACTGTAATGATAATATACAGATTCTATGAGGACATAGCTAAGCAGCACATGATGGAGATGAACCCTGCAATGAGGAAATTCATGGGAGGATGACCTCTTCAAAAACCAACCTTTAAAAATGACCTTCTTTTCAATTAGTATCTAGATAGATATAAGTGATAAATATGGACCCTTTTTCAGAATTCATCTTCAATATGCATCCTTTGGCTTCTATAGCGATAGTCGCTTTTACAGTCACGCTTTTTACTTCTCTTGTCTACCGCTTTGTCACTGACCAGAAGAAGATGAAGGTACTTAAGTCAGAGCTGAAAGAACTCCAGAAGATGATGAAAAGCCATAGGGGTAATCCGGATAAGCTGATGAAGATCCAGAAGGATGCTATGGAGAAGAATATGGAATACATGAGGCACTCCATGAAACCGATGCTCTTTACGATGCTACCCCTCATATTGATGTTCGGTTGGTTGAATTCTCATATAGCTTATGATCCTATACTTCCTAACGAACCCTTTGATGTCTGGGTGGAGATGAATCCTGATGTGCAAGGGATGGTAGAGTTAGAAGTCTATCCTGATGTACCAGAGTTCAGCATCGAGGGAGACAATCCTCAAGAGATATCTGGCGGAGAGGTGCGTTGGACACTGAGTGGTCCGCCCGATGATTATGAGCTAAGGTATACATATGAAGATGAGGAAGTGTATCAGGAACTTCTGATCACTGAAAAGCCTATGTATGCTGAACCGACAAAAAGAGGAGAAGGGTCTTTCAGGCAGATGAATATAGGGAATGAAAGGGTTCAGCCTCTGTCTTTCTTAGGTCTCTCTTGGGGTTGGATCTGGTCGTACATAATAATGTCAATAATATTCAGCTTGACAGTCAGGAAGCTCCTGAAGGTCCACTGAGCCATATTACCGTTAGATTTTTAAATAGTCTGTATTTCTTCTCTCAAAGAATAGTAAGTAAGAGGTATCAGAATGTCTACTCCATCAAGATTAAAATCGAGGACTTTCAGAAGAGTGAAGAAAGTTACCCCTGGTAACAAGGATGTGACGCATTTCGTTAAGAGGAAGCCAGGCGCTCCGGTATGTGCTGTAACGGGACAGAAGCTTCATGGTATAAAGCCTGCTACACCTTCAGGTTTGAAGAAGATACCTAAGACATCAAGGAGGCCAGATAGGCCTTATGGTGGCGTTCTCTCTTCAAAGGCAATGAGAGAGATCATAAGAGAGAAGGCAAGGAACGAAGAGTTTTGATTTTCATTTAACCTGGAGTGATGGTGACAGCTCCTTGACGAGGTTGATAACATGACAGAGATTGGAAGATTATGTGTAAAGCTTGCAGGAAGAGATGCAGGCAAAAAGTGTGTTGTAGTTGATGATTCTGATAAGACATTTGTTCTCATAGATGGCGAGACAAGAAGAAGGAAGTGCAATGTAGCACACCTTGAGCCTTTGCCAAAGACATTGAAGGTCTCGAAGAATGCTTCTCATGAGAAGGTAGCAGAGGCTTTCAAATCCATAGGTCTGAAGGCAAGGGAGACAAAGCCAAAGAAGGCATCTTCCAGACCTAAGAGGCAGAAGAAGGTGAAGAAGACTTCTTCAGAAGGAAGCACAAATGCCAAAAAGAAAGCATCATCTGGTTCTAAGAAGTCAGCTTCTGGGAAATCTGCAAAAAAGGATTCCAAGAAATGAATTTTCTTTTCTTATAATCTTTAAATATATCTTAGTATTACTTATATTATGAACTCTTCCGAAGATGTATTGGGGAGAAGGCTCGGAAAATCATTGAGATGGTCAGAGAGAAATGATGGTATTCTTGAAGGATCTGATCCCAACTTGTTTAAAGATAGTGAGACAGGTTCTATATTGGAGTTCAGGGATGGATCCCGTATATTGCACGCTGTTGGAAGTCCTTTTGAGAGAGGATTGTCACATGGTCGTCTTTTGAAAGATACAATAGAGAAGACAAGGGTTGCTGATTTCTATGGTGATTTCTTATACGACAGTTTCATAAGGTCTGATGCATTGACTTTCTTGCCTGATGAGATAAGAGGCAGGCTTGCAAACACACTTGAGAGATTCTATTATGATCCTTTAGAAAAGAGGTTGCCTCAAAACATAGTCGAAGAGATGGAAGGTATAGCTGAAGGCTCTGGTATCTCCAGAGAGAAAGCGATCCGATCCATACTATCCCCGGATATAATGGAACATCTGGCAGGAGGATTCCTTGATTGGGGTCAGGAATCTCTCGGCAATTATTTTCTTGGAGCTTGCAGTGCATTCTATGTGAAAGGTGATGCTGTGAAGAATGGACATTCCATGTTATCAAGAAACATGGATTTTCCAGGAGGTCTGGTATGGAAACCACTATTGATCTTCAATCATCCAGAAGAGATCGATAATAGATATATGTATGTCACAGGTGTAGGCTTTCCTGGTTATGGATTGACAGGATTCTCAGAGAAAGGGATTGCTATGTCAACACATGTTTGCGTGTCAAAGAATTATTCGAAGAAGGGAATGCCTTCTCTAGCTTATAATCATGAGATATTTACGAAATCAGATTCATTGGATGATGTTATCAGATCATCTTCTAAGCTCAGGTGCGCTTCTCCACACTCAGTCGTCTTTGGAGATGCTGAGAGAGCTATATCTTTGGAAGTGGATAGTGAGAATGCAATAGCAAGGAACTGTGATAGGGATGAGGATATCCTATTGCAGACAAACCATTTCTTGAACCCGAAGATGGTGCGTGATGAGGTAGAGTACCCTCTAGAAAGAGAGCATACATTATCGAGGTATAGATTCTTAGCTAACGCACTCCAATCACATTATGGAAAATTAGATGAACAGAAGGCTATTGATATAATATCATCAAATTATGACCCAAATCTTAATCAGATAATGCCACTGGGAGACACACCCGCTCAGATGAACACATTATCAAGTGTTCTTATGAAACCTGGCACAGGAGACATATGGGTGGCCTCTTCACAACCTCCTGCTGTGTGCTACGGCGACTATAGGAGATTCAATATACACGAAGAATTCAGTGGAGCAAAACGTAAAAATTCTATAGAGAAAATATCCAATTCAGGAAGACCCATTTTCAAAGATGCTCCAAGAAGATCAAGACATGCTCAGAAAGAGATGCATGATAACATCAAAAGGTCTCTTGTTCGTATAGAATTTGCTCAGAACAGGATGAATAAGGGAAAGGATAGACAAGCGTTGAATATGATCCATCAAGCCCAGAAGATATATGATTCTCCGCCTTATGATTATCTTGAGGCATTGCTCCATATGAAGAACGGCGATTTTGGGACATCTTTAGATATCATGGAGAAGACACGGGAAGATTATAGTTTTGGTCCTGCCAAAGATTCGGCACTTGACATATGGATTGCACGATGTAATGATCTCTTAGGAAACCGTGATGAGGCAGAGTCAATATATCTCCCCATGGTGTCTGATCCATCAGTACCAAAGTATTTCAGGAGGATTGCACAGAAGGGTTTGCGCAGACCATATAGGCCTAAGGATATACCAAAAACCATTGATTTCGGTTTCTTAGGTCCTCTTGAGTTCTGATTTTTAGCAACTGGAGTTCGGTTGACACACTGTGCTATATTCGCTTCGCTCAATAGCACTATTTTTGTTCTACTATTCTTATTTTCAGTTTCCTCTTCCTTGGTCCATCAAAATCGCAGAAGTATATCCCATCCCATCTTCCTAGTACCAGTTCTCCATTCTCTATAGCGATCTGGAGCGTCTTACCTGTCATTATGGACTTCACATGTGCTGTAGAATTTCCCTCCATGTGCCTGAAAGATGATAATTCTTTGACAATATCATTGAAGCTTCTTATTACATCTTCTTTGACATCAGGATCATAGTTCTCATTTATGGTTATACCTGCAGTGGTGTGCGGACAATATATATAGATGAATCCTTCATCTATATCAACAAGCTCTTGGATCTCTTTCGTGATGTCTATAATCTCATCTTTCCTATGACTTTCTATGTTTATGGTTATCATGTTATCGAAAGTGGTGGAAATTCTTATATATTCTTTTTCAAATCCGTAGTACTATGAGCAAGATAAGAGTGGTAGGATGTCTCATTGAGTATGATGGAAAAATATTAGCTTTGCATAGAAAAGAGGATAAGAGTCAAGGTAATACTTGGGGGCTTCCTGCAGGAAAAGTGGAAGAAGGTGAGTCTGATATCGATGCAATCATCCGTGAGATAAAGGAAGAGACGGGGCATGAGACGAAAAAAGCTGATCTGGAATTTGTATTAGACAAGACATGGGATTTTCCAGAAAAGGTTGTGGAGTTTCCTACATACAGACTAAGACTTAACAAAAAGATAGAGGTTAGATACAATCCAAAAGAACATGATGATTACAGATGGATGACTCCAGAAGAGTGTTATTCTCGTGATGACCTCGTACATGGTTTCCATGATCTCCTTAAGAACTTAGGATATGTAAAAGCCTGATTCCTTACTTCTGGTTCTTCAAACTCTTCGGATAATCTCTATTATCTCAGGGAATTCTTCTACAATGAAATGACCATTCTTTCCATCATATATCCTGATATTAGCATCATTGAGTTTCTCCTTGTACTTCTCGGCTTGAGAAGGGGGTACTATCTCGTCATCAGAAGAGAACAGCAGCCAAAGTTCACCAGAGTTCTTTTCAAGGAGGGTGATGTCTTCCCCAAGTTCAAACCCGTTAGTCAGATCCTCTCCAGGGAGACTATCATCAAATGGAGGACAGACTAGTATTGTTGATGCTATCTTCTTCGGAAACTCATTCTCTGAAAGATATCTAGCAAGGAAGATACCACCCAAAGAATTTCCTACTAATATGGCATTGTCATTCAATAATTCTACATGCTTCTCGAACCATATCTTCCATGCTTCATAATCTGCGTTCTCTTTCAAAGGCATCCTTGGCCTTATGATATCAAACTCCTCTCCTAGCTCTTCATCAAGATATTCCCTTGACCAGCTTTTTCTTTTCTCTAGGCTTACATCACTCTCCTTCAGATGGTTTAGAAAATCTTCTCTGTTATTGAAAGTATTTCCGCCATGTATCATTAATATCTGTCTTTTTTCCATATGCCCATGAATACGATGTGATATATTAATCTGCTGTGATCCTAGATAGTAAAATTTAAAATTAGTAAGTTGTCACGTCACAAAATGGAAAGAATATATACGAAGAATAGGCTTATGGTGGATCTTAAAGAGCACCTTATGAGGGAATACTCTGCGTCACATAATCATGCGTTTAGCAAAAGTCAAAGTTTTAGTGATGATTTCTTTGTCTACGAAGGATCACCACGAGATATAAGAGGTTTCTACTTCAACAGAGCTATGTGTGTTAATCCTCCTGAATCTGAAGAAGAGGTTGTCCAGCATGCTCAAAGATTCTCTGAAGACCAGTTGGGCATAGAATCCAGGCTTGAAGGAGATACACTAAAAGTAAAATTAAATGATAAAGAGTATTCTCTAAGGGCAGAGATAGGCAATACTTCTTTTGGCGATATCTCTATGTATCTGAGTGAATGGGGATTCTAGAAAAGTTTTTATCTCGCTAAAGTATTCTTGATTTATGGACTTTGAGAATGACGATCTATATTTCGATCTGGAAGATATTCTTGGAAAAGAAATTCCGGAAATAGAAAGGGAGAAAAGAATTTATTCTCTTTTTGAAAAGGTAGATCATCTCAAGTATGCAATAGAGAATTATGGGCCAGAGTATGTAGATGCATTATATACAAAGCATCCTCTGGCGCACATAAGATTTCCCTCCTGTTTGAGAACGATTGCGATACTTTACTTAGATTCTGAGTTCGATGAAAAAGAAGCTATTGAGCATACAGATGAATTGCGTTCTTCATACGAAGGACTGATAAAAGACTATGATTTCAATTGAGTATAGCAAGGCCTATGTTCAAGTATGTTGCAAAGCTGACCCAGATAAGATATGGAACCATAAGATAAGCTGCCTTCTTATCTATTTTGTAGAAAAAGATTATATTGATGATTATAGTTATAAGTAGTGGTATTATTATCATTAGTCCAAGCCAAGAATTTCTCAAACCAAAAAAGAACATTGACCACATAGAGTTTAATGTTATCTGTATGCCGAAGATCCAGAATGCTTTTTTCTTATCTTCATTAAGCCCTTTTCTTTTCTCCCTTTTTTCCCATACCATGAATAATGCTATGCCTATAAGTATGTAGAGGATTGTCCACACTATGCCAATCAAAGAACCTGGAGGTGTAAGTGGAGGTTTGTTAAGGAGGTCATACCATGGCTCAATATTTGGTGTAGTAAAGAATGAACCTATAAATCCTGCCAATAATGGTATTGAAACAGAAATGATGAATCTCAGCAATCTTTTCTTTTCTCTCATATCTAATCTCCTGTACTAGGACCTAATAAGCTTTCCTATAAAGAAAGGTTTATATTTTTATAGTCCTAACTATAAAATATGAGTGATATAGCTAAGATAGCGAAGGAGTCCAGATCGACTTCTGCAAAAGCCAGGGATGATCTGTATGAAATAGTATCAGCATCAACTATCCCTGAAGAGCAAGATAGAAGAATATCAAGTTTCATGTTTGCTGCTGAAATATTGAGTGGAGTGATCAGGAGCGGCAAAAGAGAGATATTGGAAAGTTATTTAGGAAGAGATGGTTGTTCTTCTCGACCATATCCAAATATATTGACTGATATAGCTCAGAAATACTTTGATGGTGAAATAACACATCAAAGAGCCACTCAAAGTGCTGAAGTTGCAGTTATTGAATACAAACGGATTGTTGATCAGTTAGGTCATTATAAGGAAAGAAACATATTATCACATTATTTCTGGTAAATGCTTTCAGATGATTTTTTTCTTTATCTCTTCTTTTATTTTGTTTACAATATCCTCTTTTGGTCTAATAAAGAATTCCTTCATCTCGATTTCATCTTTTTTGAACTTATCATCTGTGAGGTTTATTATCAAAGGCGAGTTAAATTCAGGTTTTTCTAATCCTCTTTTTAATATAATTATTGCCTCTGCTTTTTCTTTATCTTCTTTAATATGTAACCCGTTCTCAACGAAACTCTCCTCTAGGGCTTTTGCGAGATTTCCATCTCCGTATATCATGACATTTTTAATATTTCCAATTTTTC
>CAZMXQ010000005.1:0-28266 GCA_964570335.1 uncultured Methanosarcinales archaeon | reverse complement strand
TAAAAACTAAGTTAAGTATTAGTGCTATGTACTGCATCTTGGTTCTAAAAATTAGTTAAAATTTAAAAAAGGGGTGAAGTTAATAATAATATGAATGATATCGACATCGAATTAAGAAAAGTTCACGAATTATTAGAAGAAAATAGTAAAAACAATTCTAAAGGAATTTTCGGTTTAGAAGAAATGGGATTTAGTAAAAAAGACTTATCAAAACCTTTAACTCTTGGAAAATATGAATATTCAAAAGAATTCGAAAAGGGTAATTTAAAAGTGATTGTTTCTTTTATAGATAGAGATAGACCATTTGATGTAAGACCAGATGGCGTAGAAGTTACTGTTAAAAAAAACGAAAAAGTGATTAAGACATATAAGTGGATTGAAGCCTATTAGTCAATATCTAAAACTAGTAGATTGATATAACTCCAGTGTTTAAAAAAACATTGTTTTCATGGCACAAAATCATTATTCGAGTTAGCCTGATGACAGATTTCTGAAGAAGATGCAGGATATTCAAATTCGTAGACATAACCCGTAAGAATATTATGTGAACATGGAATCTATTCGAATCTTTCATATATCTTCTGTTATATGATAGAAACACGGATTAATCAACATCTCAGAGTAAAGATATGATAGATATACTCCTCGCCCTTTACATAGGTATAATCATAGGCATATTTACAGGACTTATACCAGGAGTGCATATCAATCTTATTGCCTCAGTACTTACAGCGAACATTGCTGTTCTCTATACACACATCACACCTATACAAGCGATAATCTTCATAATCAGCATGAGCATAACGCATACATTCATAGATTCCATTCCTGGCATATACCTTGGTGCTCCAGACCCATCACAGTTCCTCGTAGCATTGCCAGGACATAAGATGTTCTTACAAGGGAAAGCGCATAAGGCAGTAAGGCTTACAGCAATAGGAGGATTATTATCCCTGATATTCTCATTATCACTATTCGGAGCATTCTCGCTCATCATCGATAATGTCTATGAGATGCTTCAGGATAGGATTGGTTTCATACTGATCATACTCACAATATATCTCGTATGCTCTAAGGACCTCAAGAGTATGATGATGAGAACTGGGATGTTCTTGATCGCAGGATGTTATGGACTAATTATCCTTAACATGCGCTCTTTGGGAAATCCATTGTTCCATATGCTCTCTGGGATGTTCGGGATAGCCATACTTGTTGAAAGTTTAAGATCAGAATCGTCAATAGCAGAACAGGATCTTTCGGATAAGGGAGATGGAGAGGCAAGGAAATCACTACTCCCTTCTCTGATAGCCAGTGTTGCAGGATTTATAGCTGCCTTCCTTCCCGGGTTCAGCACAAGCCAGAATGCAGTCATCGCAAGCAGGATCTTTCCAGGATTCAACGAAGAAGATTTCTTAGTCCTTGTAGGTGGATTGAACACATCAGGCATGATCGCATCATTGTCAACTTTCTTTGTCTTAGAGAGAGCACGGAATGGTTCGATAATAGCAATACAGGATCTTATCGGAGATATCGGCATGGATGGATTGGTGATAATCATAGGAAGTGTCATGATATCTGGAGCCATGGCCTATATGCTAGCCCTTATCATATCAAAGAGAGCAGCCATTGTAGTACAGAAGGTTGACCCCAGAAAATTGGCGATAGCAGTCATATCATCGATAGCGGTCTTATCATTCCTATTTGATGGCATCATAGGAATAACCATACTCTTCTTCTGCACTTGCGTAGGTCTTTCTGCCAAAGAGCTAGGAGTGTCTAAGAATTATCTCATGGGGTGCATAATACTCCCTGTGATACTGTTCTTTGTGTTGTGAATCTTCTTTCCGAATTTCTCTTATTGTCAATAGGAGAAAAAAGACTCTTGAGATAAAAAGAAAATATCTGAAAATGGGTTATCCCGCGGAGCAAGCTCCGGGGTACAAGACAAATCAGAAGAATTTGTCTGTACAGTTGAATTTCATTCAACTTGTATTACACCCATTTTCTCGCTTTGCGACCGATATTTTCTATCATTACGGCTTGAAGCTATCGCAGCAAAGCTGCGGGGTACAAGACAGATTAGAAGAATCTGTCTGTACAGTTGAATTTCATTCAACTTGTATTAGACCCAAGCCGTAATAAATATAAAAATCATATACATAGCCATAGATGTATGAGAGTATACTGTGACACCTGTGTGTATATGGATCTTTTTGAGGACAGGAAGAATGGATTCAGAAGTTTTGCACAAAGTGCGTTACATTTCTTCGCTCTTGTTAGAGAAGGTGAATATGAAGTTGTGGTATCGGATTGGGTCAGAAAGGAAATCATGAAGCTTTATGGAGATGCAAAGAATCTTGACGAGCTTCTTTCTACTATACCGAGCTATATTAATGTCACAATAGATAAGAAGGACAGGGACAGGGCTAAAGAGTTATCTGAAGATAATTTCGATGATGCTTTACATGTTGCTCTTGCACTGAAAGCTGATGCTAAGATAATAACAACAAGGAACATAAAACATTTTCAACATTTTTCTGACATCATTGATGTCGAGTTGCCCGAATTCCTCTGAGTCCTTCGAGCTCAGGATCAGTCCTTAGCTCAGGACAAAATTCTTCAAGAGATTCTATTTGACTCTGTGTTACATTTTTCAATGATGTGATTTCTCTTTCGTAGTATATCTTGGCTCTTGATCCGAAATAATCACTCATCGACCTATAGAATTTATAGGTTCCTATCAATTTCCACAGCGATTGGAATGAGTCTATGATGTCCATCCTTATACTTTCAAGATCCTCTTCATCAAGTTTTTTGAGCCTGCTCCATACTGAGAAAAAATAGTCTATGTATTCCCATATGTCTTTATTGTCATCGTTTTTATCGAAATTCATAATCAATGATTTAAACAATGCATGGAGCCTATACTTCTTCTCCTTGTCAAATGGTTTCTTCAATTCCAGATCAATAGAAAGTCTTGTGTTATAAAGAGGCATGTCTTGTTCTGTACATCGGCTTTCCATGAGTTCCCGTGTATTGGAGTATTTCTGGAACTTTTTCACTATTTTTTTTACTTGTGTATTGAACCTATTTTCTGGCTCATGTTCCTTCCATAGCTCATCATTAAATTTCATAGGGGTACATTTTCCGAAAAGATAATATCCATATGGAAGATCGAGGTTTTCACGTTCTATAAGAGTTACTATCATTTTCTGCAGAAAAGTTTTTTTAAGAGGTTTGTACGGCCATTCACTATTGATTCGACTTGCCAAAGCATAAAATTGGTTTTCTTTCTCTTCAGATAATGGGAGTCCAAAATAAGTCTTTGGATTCAGGTCCATGTCATTACTCTTCAGAGAGAATTCACCTTCCTCTTGTTTTACCAAACCCATCTCTTTTAACACATCCAGGGCGTTTTTTATGGCGTCCCAGCTTAGACCATTACCTAGCGATACTTTGATCTGATAGACGTTCGCATCCCTCTCTTTGAGAACTTGGATGACCTTTTTGTAGATTTCCGCACGGGAAGATCTTTTTGTGGTCATATCTTCTTTCATGAACTACACCTTTAAATATTTTCTGAAAGTTCGATAGTGAATCCGCTTATTTTTATATATTTTTCTGATTTTACAGCTTATTGAAAAAAATAATTGGGAATTTGTGTAAATACATTTATAGATGATTGGTGCCTAATAAAGTATGGGGGCGGTGTGGGTTATGAAAGCCTTTGAGCCCTACAAAGAAAAGGAGGTGATAAACAATGACAAGAATCCAAGCAGGAAGTCTGTCCGGTAAAGGAATGGTTCCTACTTTAGTGATAGTAGGGATTGTCCTAGTGGCTTCAGGAATATCAGAAGGTATCGGACAGCTGGCTATAGTTTCAGGTATCGCTATGGGTATTTTCCTTGGCGGACTTGGAGTTATTGGCGTAGCTAAGAAAGTGATGTAAAGAACATCATAAATCCACCTCAGCATATGATTACGGGACATGTGCTGAGGTTTTTTAATAAACTTTATCTATTGCAATCTCCATATCAAGAAAAGTAGATAAAAAAAACAAAAAAGATGATGTGATGATCACATCATTCCTGGCATTCCGCCCATGCCCGGCATGCCTGCTGGCATTCCACCACCGGACTTGTCATCATCGTCATCCTTTCCTGGCAGGTCAGTGACAAGCGCCTCTGTAGTGAGGACCATTCCAGAGATGCTTGCGGCATTCTGTACAGCACTCCTTGTAACCTTGACAGGATCTATAACTCCTGCCTTGAACATGTCCTCATACTTATCTGTCTTTGCGTTATAACCTATGTTACCGCCTTCCGTCATTACCTTGTCCAGGACGATGGAGTCTTCCTTGCCAGCATTCTTTGCGATCTGTCTTAGAGGTTCTTCAAGAGCTCTCTTCAGTATCTTTGCACCAACCTGCTCATCACCATCGTACTTGGAGATGTCAAGCTTGTCTAGAGCTCTCAAGAGTGTCACTCCACCACCGGATACGACACCCTCTTCTACTGCAGCTCTTGTTGCATGCAAGGCGTCATCTACACGCATCTTCTTCTCCTTCATCTCTGTCTCAGTAGGAGCTCCTACATTTATGACAGCAACTCCTCCAGAAAGCTTAGCAAGCCTCTTCTGGAAGTCCTCCTTCTCAAAGTCGGAATCGGTAGAAGCTATCTGGTTCTTTATCATAGAGACCCTGCTTGCTATGTCGTTTGTGTTGCCTTGACCCTCTATGATGACAGTCTTCTCCTTGTCAACCTTGACCTTCTTAGCACTACCTAGGTCTGCAAGAGCCACCTGGTCGGTCTTCATTCCCTTATCCTCTGAAACGACCTTTCCTCCAGTAAGTACAGCGATGTCTTCAAGCATAGCCTTCTGATCATCACCGAATCCAGGACCCTTGACAGCGACTACCTTAAGAGCACCTCTCAAGATATTGATGACGAGAGTAGCTAGCGCTTCTCCCTCTACATCCTCTGCTATTATGAGTAAAGGCTTATTGTCCTGAGCTACCTGCTCTAGTACTGGCACAAGCTCTTTCATAGAACTTACCTTCTTGTCTAGCATAAGGATGTAAGGGTTGTCAAGAACTGCTTCCATCCTCTCATTATCTGTAACCATGTATGGTGAGAGGTATCCCCTATCAAACTGCATTCCTTCTACAACATCGAGAGATGTCTCAAGAGCCTTTGCCTCTTCCACGGTTATCACACCATTATGGCCAACCTTATCCATAGCATCAGCGATAAGCTCACCGATCTCTTCATCATTATTGGATGAGATGCCTGCGACCTGGGCGATCTTCTCCCTGGTACTGACATCTTCTGCCATGGACTTTATCGCTTTGACCGCCTCTTCTGAAGCCTTGTCAATACCCCTCTTTATGCTGATTGGGCTCGCGCCTGCAGTGACATTCCTTATACCTTCTCTTATCATTGCCTGACCAAGTAGAGTAGCTGTTGTAGTTCCATCACCTGACACATCCTGTGTCTTTGAAGCTACCTCTCTTACGAGCATAGCGCCCATGTTCTCGAACTTATTCTCAAGCTCGATCTCCTTAGCTATGGTGACACCATCATTCGTTATAGTAGGACTACCATAACCCTTATCCAGTACCACGTTCCTACCTTTAGGTCCCAGTGTCACCTTCACGGTATCAGCAACCTTGTTGATACCCTCCATGACATTCTTTCTTGCCTCATTACTGAAAATGATCTGTTTTGCCATCTTATCCCTCCGTTTTCATATCCTATCTACAGTATCGTCATATTTCTGATGGACAGCGAATCACTCGCTAAGTTTTGCTATCACATCCTTGAAATCCACTATCACATACTCCTTCTCATTGTCCGATATCTTCTTCCCTGCATACTTGTCGTACATAACAGAGTCTCCCACAGAGAAAGGGCAATCCTTTATAGCATCAGATACCGCGACAACAGTACCTCGTGGATCGCTCTCCTGTGCACTCTCGGGAAGGTATATACCCCCTTTGGTCTTCTCTTCAACCTTTCTAGGCTCTATTATAACCCTATTACCCAATGGTCTTATCCTCATTCGTATCTACCTCCTTCGCAAATATAATCATATTTTCATGCTATGTAATTCACCTTGGTCTTGGTAAGATCAAGCTTGTTCTTTATACTCTCTATCGCTTCTTTCAAATCCTTATCAGTCACTTGCACATCTTCGCCATCTGGAAGAGCCCTCCTTATTGCAGTAAGGCCAGCAGTCTTGCATATGCTGGCAATGTCTGCACCACTGAGGGAGTCGGTTGAACTCACCAGTGAATCGACATCCACATCACCAACTGGCATGTTTCGCATGTGCACATCGAATATCTTCTTCCTTGTCTCCTTGTCAGGTGCCTCTAATTCGATGATCTCATCGAATCTTCCAGGTCTCAAGAGAGCAGGGTCTATCAGGTCAACCCTGTTCGTAGCAGCAACTACTGTCACTCCTGAAAGCTCTTCGATACCATCAAGCTCTGTAAGGAGCTGATTGACAACCCGCTCATTGCTGTTCGATGATGAGCTACCCGATCTTGTGGATCCTATACTATCGAACTCATCAAAGAAGATTATCGAAGGAGCAACCTGTCTTGCCTTCTTGAAGATCTCCCTGACATGCTTCTCTGACTCTCCGACCCATTTGCTGATCAACTCAGGACCTTTCACAGAGATGAAATTCGCATCAGACTCCTTAGCAACAGCCTTTGCCAGCATCGTCTTTCCAGTACCTGGAGGTCCTGAGAGTATTATACCACGTGGTGGGGTGATACCCGTCTTCTTAAACATTTCTCCATGCTTGAGCGGCCATTCTATCATCTCCCTGAGCTTAGACTTGACATCATCAAGCCCTCCTATATCCTCATACCTTACATCAGGCTTCCTTATGAGTACCTCTCGCATTGCAGAAGGCTCCACCTTCCTGTAAGCCTCTATGAAGTGCTGCATCCTCACCCTTATCTTCTCTAGTACATTGGCAGGGACACGCTCCTCATAATGCTGAAGGTCAGGGATATAATTCTTCAACGATTTCATGGCTGCCTCCTTGCAAAGGGCTTCAATATCGGCTCCGGTGTATCCTATAGTTATCTCGGAAATCTTCTTGAAATCTACATCATCATCTAGAGGCATCCCTCTCGTGTGTATCCCGATTATATCATGCCTGCCCTTCTGGTCTGGAGGGTTTATAGCAATCTCCCTATCAAACCTTCCCGGCCTTCTCAGAGCAGGATCGATTGCATCATCCCTGTTAGTAGCAGCGATCACGACCACTTGCCCCCTTGATTTCAGTCCATCCATAAGAGTCAGGAGTTGAGCAACAACACGTCTCTCCATCTCGCCCGTAGTCTCAGACCTTTTAGGAGCTATACTATCTATCTCATCAACAAATATTATGGAAGGTGAATTGCTGTCGGCCTTCTCGAAGACCTCTCTGAGCTGCTTCTCTGACTCGCCATAATACTTGCTCATTATCTCAGGGCCATTGATAGAATAGAAGTTCGACTCAGTCTCTGCTGCTACAGCCTTGGCTAGTAGAGTCTTACCTGTACCAGGAGGTCCGGTCAAGAGAACACCCTTCGGAGCACCTATTCCTACATGCTCAAACACCTCAGGATGCTTCATAGGAAGCTCTACCATCTCTCTTATCTGATCTATCTCATCGGAAAGACCTCCTATATCCTCATAGTTGATCTCTGGTATTGCTTTCACTTCATCTGGCGATACCTTCTCTGAAGATATGTTCAACTCTGTAGACTTGGTGAATTTCACAAAACCCTTAGGGGATGTCTTTGTCACAACATAATGCAGAGGAGTGCCCATCACATCTATTATCAGCTTATCCCCCTTGATGAATGGTCTATCGAGCAGCTTATTGCTGAAATATGTAGTAGGATCATCAGAGAATCTGACATTCTGGAGAGGAGCTATCGTTATGGAGGAAGCATCCTTGCAGTCAGTCTTCTGTATCTTGACCTTCTCTCCTATCGAGGTTCCAGCGTTGTGCCTTATGCTACCATCTATCCTGATAAGATTGTTATCCTTCCTGTCATCCTCAGGTCTCGACCTCAGCACAGTAGCTACAGTCTTCTTCTTTCCTTCTATGGATACCGCATCTCCAGCTTCAACACCTAATCTCTCCATGAGATGAGTGGGCACCCTGGCAATCTTCTTGCTAACATCAAGCTGAAGACCTTCCCCAACTCTCACTATCATCTCTCTCTCATCATCCCCTGTCATGAAAATCAACTCCGATTATCTCGCATTATTTTGGTCATATAGCCACGCAATCCTTTCAATCACTGATCCAAAAAAAGAGATGAAACAAAATGCAGGATCCCTGCATAAATCATTCCACAGAGATCCTTTTCTTCTCCTTCTTCGCCTCATCCTTCTTCGGTATCCTTACCTCCAAGATACCATTGTTGTAAGTTGCTTTGGTCTTGTCTGGTTCTACATTGTCAGACAGTGGCAACCTTCTGTAAAAACCAGTATAGTTGCTCATGTATCTTCCATGCTTCTTATCCTTCTCTTCCTTCTTCTTCTCTACCTTGATTTCAAGACTACCTTTGTCCGTGTTTATCTCGATATCCTTCTTATCTACGCCTGGAAGCTCTAATGTAGCAACAACCTCATTGTCTGTCTCCCAGAAGTCCGCAACAGGCGTCCTGAAACCACCTTCTGAGGGCAAAGAACTCCCTAGACCTCCGGCGGAAGGCAACATGTCACCACTCATATCCTCTCCGAACTCGTCGAACATAGACTGCATCTGTCTCCTAAGCACATCAAACACATCATCAAACCTTCTTCTTCTCATGGCAATCACCTCCGGCACATTACCACGTTTAATTTTGTTGACTTTAAATCAACAAGAAATAGTATAGTTCAACTTTTATTTAAATTTTTTCTTCATCTGAGGCTACAGCATAAGTATCGGAAGAATAGCCACAGATATATTCAATATAAAAAGAAAATATCTGAAAATGGACCGCTCGCGGAGCAAGTTTCGAAGTATTAGACCCCAAATTGTAATAAACTATTTAAAATTACAAGAAACTTCAGTATGTATGGTCTCCGACGATCTCATAACATTCATGCGTGGAAATTTCGGCAATCAATGCTTGAGAGTATTGAACGAGCTCCACCAGAAGCTTGGTGTTGAAGATATAGAGAGTGCTGGAATCGAGGAGAAGAAGAACTTCATACTAGAGATACAGGGTATGATGAAGAATGATAGCGTATACAAATCAGAGATAGTAACAAGTACCCTGATGAATCTCTTGAGAGTGAACATCAATGAACCTAGTACCAGCCACATAGGATTGAGCGAATCGGATAAGATGATGATTGCAGAATTCGTCAACAAGAACGGCCATAATAAGATAAGGAGTGTTCTTGAAGAGATGAACGCGCTTGTGGACATCTACATGTCAAAGACTGATGTTGCATTGAAGCAAGGAGTCAGCGAGAAGAGCATAATAGAGAGGACAACAAAGGTGCTGGAAGGTATCAATAAGAAGCTGAAGAGCATAAGCAAAGACATTGAGAAGAATTTCAATGTCAAAACCAATGTAGAGTTCATACATAGGCGAATGAACGAGCTTGAGGAGAAAGGGGAGTTCAATAAGCTGGAGATGGTCAAGAGCCAGACAAGGCTTGCACACCATGTAGAGGCCTATGAGAGATCAGTACAGGAGAGATTCGAGAAGTACAGGAACGAATTCACTGAGAACCTCAAGAAGAAGATATACTTGGATAAGCAAAAGATACCATCGGAGTTTATCACAAGAAAGACAAAGGACTCCTCCGAGAGATATTTCGAAGATCTGAAAAGGTCGTTTTTAGCATTCAAGGTAGGACTTGAGAAGAGCGCCAAGAAAAAAGACTTTTGAAGGGCAGCCATAAGATGACAGATAAGAAAGACGCAAGAAAGGACAAGTACAAGGCTTTTGTAGTTCACCCTACATACCAGGTAAAAGATGAGAAAGCTTATGTCTACATGTTCGGAAGACTAGAGGACGGAAGGTCGTTCGTCAGCATCAACGAGTTCAGGCCATATTTCTATATCAAGAAAGAAGACAGGAAGAAAGCAAAAGGGATAATAGATTCTTCTGATATTACAGGGAAAGCTGACATAGATGACACTTCATACGTAGATTTCTCAAGGAAAAAGATGGCAAAGGTCACCATCAACATCCCAAAAGAGGTTCCAAACTTGAGGAATTCATTACAGGATGCAGGCATCAGATGCTATGAGGCAGACATAAGATTTGAGTATAGGTTCATGATTGATAATGATATCAAAGGAACCACTGAAATATCAGGAAGACCACTCGACCTAGAAAAGGATGCGATTCCAGAAGAAGTGAAAGAGGACTCTATCGGTACTGATGTAATCTTTATTGACCCTGAATACAAGAGCTGCTGGTACCAGCTGAAGCTTTCAGTCTTATCATTCGACATAGAGACCGACAGGTATGGGAAGAGCATATTCTCTATTGCTACACTGTTCAGGGATCCTAAAGGCAAAGAGACAAGAGAGAACCTTATTGTTTCAGACAGGGAAGTCAAGAATGCGATGAGCTTCAAGGATGATTCTGAGCTGTTGAGACATTTCTGTAAGAGAGTGAAAGAGCTAGACCCTGATATAATAACAGGGTGGAACATGATAGACTTCGATCTGAAAGTCATACATGATCATTTCAAGAGGATGCGAGAGAATCTCGACCTTGGAAGGACATCTTGGAGAAACAGGATGACATTCTCTAACGAATTCCTAAAGGACTCAAAGGCAAACATCCCAGGAAGGATGGTGCTCGATGGGATCGCCATACTAAGGAACAACTTCGTAAGAGCGACAGACTATAAGCTTGACACTGTGGCCTCTGAGATACTGGAAGAGGGGAAGACAATCACAGGCATTGAGACAAAAGCAGAGCAGATCGAGACAATGTTCGAGAAAGAACCTGAGAAGCTCATCGAATACAACCAGAAAGACAGCGAGCTTGTCCTCAAGATACTGGATGAGAAGAATCTGATAGACCTCAGTATAAAGAGGAGCATGCTGACAGGGATGCCACTGGATAGGATCCAAGCAAGCGTTGCCACGCTTGACTCACTCTATATAAGGAGTGCGAGAGAGAAAGGAGTCGTGTGCAGTTCATTGAACGAGAACCAGAAGGATTCTCCAGGAAAAGGAGGATATGTAATGGAGCCGAAAGCAGGCATATATGAGAATGTTGTCGTTCTCGACTTCAAATCGCTTTATCCAAGCATAATGATAACATTCAATATCGATCCTATATCACTATTGGGCGAGGGAGAGGAAAATAAGAATGAGGATGTCATAAGAGCACCCAATGGAGCGAGATTCAGTCATGAAGAAGGAATCCTTCCTTCACTTATAAGAGAACAGATGAAACACAGGGAGGAGATGAAGAGCAAGAAGGATGAGATAGCAAGCTTCGCTATAAAGATTATCATGAACTCTTTCTACGGTGCACTGGGAAACCCTGGATGCAGGTTCTTCAGCATGAGCATAAGCAATGCGATAACATACTTCGGACAACACATCATACAGAACACAGCAGATGAGCTGAAAAATAGAGGATTTGATGTAGTCTACTCCGATACAGATTCTGTTTTCGTCCAGACAGGCGCCAGAGATACCAAAGGATCCGACAATGTAGGTAAGAAACTAGAAAAAGAGATGAATGAATACTACAAGAGATGGGTGAAAGAGAATTACTCGAGAGAATCATCACTCTATCTTGAATATGAGAAGAATTACAGGAAGATAATATTCCCAAAGCAGAGAGGAGAAGAGAGTAAGGGCGCGAAGAAGAGATATGCAGGCCTTCTTGTTGATGGTAAGAATGAAAAGATGGATTTCACAGGGCTGGAGTTTGTAAGAAGGGACTGGACAGAGCTCTCAAAGAAGTTCCAGCTAGAGCTTCTTGACAGGATCTTCCATGAGAAGCCTGTGCTTGATTACGTTAAAGGATTCCTGAAGGATATAAGAAAAGGAAAACATGATGAGCTGATGATCTACATTAAGGGTCTTAGAAAAGAAGTATCATCATACACAAAGACCACACCGCCACATGTGAAAGCTGCAAGGAAGCTTGACAAACTGGATTCGAATGTGATAAAGTATTACATAACTGTCAATGGACCTGAGCCCATCCAGAAATGGGAGAGTCCTCTAGACTACGACCATTACATAGACAAGCAGATCAGACCGATCGCAGACTCTGTACTGACATTCTACGGTACAAACCTTGAAGAGCTCTCTAAAGGGAGTAAGCAGAGCGAACTATTCGACTATTGAGATCATCCTTCCTCTTCTCATAACATATATCCAGTATGCCTTTCAGGTTCTCGATATCATATCTATTGTAGCGCAAGAGCATCTCAAGATACTTATCTTCCCCTGTGTTTGACCAGGCATCCCAAAGCATGACGGGGCTCTCTGCTATAATAGCATCAGAAAAGAAGTCAGAGTAATCACGTTCAAATCCCAGTTCCTTCTCTATGTTCTTCAAGCCTCCAGAAAGACCTATCGAAATGCAGAGATGTTTGAGATCGACATGGGGCATTCTTGGAATATATTCTCGGAATCTCTTCTTCAAGACAGGTATATCAAAACTTGATCCATTGAATGTTATGAGCAATGAGAACCTAGAGAGGAAGCCATGCAACACCTCTCCCGAGAGATTCTTTCCCTGCAGGAGCTGCACTGTCTCTTCACCATCATAAAGCCCAACAAGAACAACATCATTCCGATAGTAGCCAGTCTCTATATCCAAGAACACACAGCTATCAGAGAAATCACCATAAAGACGCCACATCTCTGTAGTTGGCATGCGTGACACAAAATAAGCCAAGTCCTGCCTGAAAAGAGCATCCTTGGCCTTCATGAGCTCACGATCATATACCTTCTTTCGGAAGGATGATATCCCATCTATCTCATCACAGGATATGAAATCATCCCATGTAGATACCCCTTGCTCCCATATGGACATCTCTTTCTTCTTATTGACCCTTTCAAGGAAAATGAAGCTGTTCCTAAGCATAGGAAGATGGATGCATATACCATAAAAAAGATTCTTGTCATATGTCCATTGTCCAGTGCCTCAGAAATCATATTCCTTGTTAGTCTGCTCCAGGAAGTCGATGCAATTGCCTACATACTCATCATTAGTAAGCCTTTCTTTCTTTCCACTGAGACCCAACTCTTCGAGATCCTTGCTATGATCATTGAGAGCCCCAAGCTTCACATCTGCTATATAGCTCACTTCAGAATCTTTCGCCAGCCTCTCAATCTCATCATAGAGCCTCCTGATCCTACGATAAGGTTTTATTCCAGTACGGATATCATTTGTACATCGATCGACTTCATCGATCAATTCATTATAACAATAATCTGCATTCTCTATGTCCTCTTGGAATGAGAAAAGCTTCTGCTTGAGCCGCTCATATATAGGGAGGAGACTATCAACCCTCTCTTTCAGATATTTTATCTTTGTAGTAGTATGTACTATATCCTTAGACACATGCTCTTTCCTTATAGCATAATCATCTCTCCTATCCTCTGACTCAAGCCTGTTCTCTTCATCATCATTCGTTGACATCACTTCATTCTCAATAGACTTTATGTAGGTGTCAATGTTCCAATACTCCTGGACAAGATCAGACCCTTTCTTTTTCAGCCTTTTTATATCTCTGCTTGCCTCAGTCTTCTTCTCAAGAGTCTGCTCAGTATTCCTGTTAAGTGTAGCATAGTTCTGGCGCATCCTTTCAAGATTATTGTCTGCACCATCTATTATCTCCTGGTACTCGCCTTCATCAAGCTTCCACTTTATCCTCCTTACCGCAAAATAAGGTATCTTTGAGACAATATCATCAAGAGTATCATTACCTTTGCCCATTAACATCACCAAGATGTCATAAGAAGGGATTATTAAACGCAATTTCTCTCAGAAATTCGAAAGATATCCAGAAATATGATATGTCTTTCAGGCAAAGTGGAAGGTTTTCATAGAAAAAGAGTTCTGTTGTAAGATTTCCGGTCAGACTGAATCCTCGAAGATCCTATATAGTATCTTGTATCTGTCAAACTCCTCTATATCATCATAACCCTGTCCCACACCAAGATATATGACTGGCCTTTGGGTGACATAAGAGACAGATATAGAGGCTCCACCTTTCTCGTCAACATCTGCCTTGCTGAGTATTATGGCCTCGAAATCTACAGCCTTCTGGAACTCTTTAGCCTGCTCGACACAATCGTTTCCTGTGATCGCCTCTCCTACGAAAATTGTCAAGTCGGGTTTAGCAACCCTATAGACCTTCTTCAGTTCATCCATGAGGTTCGCATTAGAATGCAGTCTTCCTGCGGTATCTATGATAACAGTATCAAGCTTCTTAGACTCTGCATATTTTATGGCGTCAAAAGCCACTGCCGCAGGATCTGAATTATAGTCGTGCCTGATCAGCTTAGTATCAAGATTGTCAGCATGCTCCTGAAGCTGGTCGATAGCTGCTGCCCTGAAAGTATCAGAGGCTGCAATGACAGATGTATACTTGTTCTTCTTGAGAAGATTGACTATCTTAGCGATAGTGGTTGTCTTACCTGATCCATTAACACCTACAACGAGTATCTTGTAAGGCTTCTTGTCCTTCATATCATTCCATATGTCTGGCTTCTCCTTATCAAGTATCTCCTCTATGGTCGTCTTCAGTGTCTCTTCTATCTTACCAGCGATATCTTTTCTTGGTATAGGATTATCCACGAGCTCTTTCCTGAGGTTATCCTTGATAAGCTCTATGACTTCTACTGCTACATTATTCTCAAGCAGTGTTATCTCAAGATCCCAGAAGATGTCATTGAATGCCTTCTCTGATAAGACTTTCTTGGTTATCGAATCCGAGAATTTCTGCACGAAAGATTTCTTTGACTTCTCCTCCTCTTCTGTCTTCTTCTTAGCTTCTTCGATCTCCTTACGTTCTTTCTCTGCAGCGGAGTCTGGGTCCTTAACCTCATCAACATAATGTCTTGTGGCCTCCTTGACCTCCTTTACGCTCCTATCAATCCTTTCTCTGAAACTCTGTAGCTGTTTCTCGCTTGCCTCATCCGGCACATCATCAGGGATCTCTATCTTCTCATCTTTTATCTTCTGATCATCCTCTGCTTCTACCTCGTCAACAGTAGGAGCCTCAGCATCCTCCTTTGAGAACATCTTCTTTAAGAATCCTTTCTTCTTCTCCGGAACATCATCAGGCACCTCATGATCAGGCTCCTGCTTAAGCTCTTCTTTCTCCTCCTCTAATTCTTTCTTGTCCTGCTCGGTCTCTTCCTGACCTTCGACAACCTCAGAAGTCTCGTCTACCTCTTTAGCGAACCTATTGAAGGAGTTCTTGAGCTTCTCTTTAAGATTCTTGAACATGGTCTTGTGATTCTTGTTTGTTTAATAAATATTTTCATTGCCAATCCGAAAAGGATTCAATGATATTTGGGTTCTATCTTTTTCTTGGGTTTGGTAGACTTCTTAGTTGGTGCCCTATCCATGACCTGGTTGGTTATCATCGGGGACATTATCACTGTGAGTATCGCCAAGATTATTACAGAAGTCACGACCTCAGGAGGCAAGAGCTCTAAGCGATTACTGACTACGACAACCGCTAGGGTCGTTATCAGCTGTGGCATACTTGTAAGCCCTATGAGAGAGCTCTCATAAGCGTCAAATCCTACCATCATTCCAGAGATCCATCCCGAGAAGAACTTCGAGACACTAGAAAAGAAAACAATAGTAGCTGCTAGAGCCCATACATGTGTCTCACCAAAAAGAGACAAGTCCGCCCATGCACCTACAGTCACGAAGAAGACAGGTATGAATAGCCCATAACCCAAGATATGTACCTTTCCTGTCAGAACCCTGCTCTCTACCACTTCAGAGATAAGGAGTCCAGCAAAGAAAGCACCCACTATTGTCTCAAACCTGAAGAATTCGAATATTATGGCTGCACCTAGAAGTATCACTATGACAAGCTTAAGCTCATCCTCATAAAAGTCTTTCCTGCCCTCTTCTGAAGGATACATCTTTTCAAACAGATCGTGAAGCTTAGGGATAGACTTTACTACAATACCAGCTAGCAAAGCGAAGAAAAGCAGGATTGCCCATATAGGAATAGGGAGCGCACTGTCAGGAGTTATGAACTGGAGAAGAACACCCAATACAATCAGAGAGAAGATGTCCTGGAACATAGTAGAAGCGATTATGACTCTCCCTAGTTTAGTGTATATGAGACCACGTACTTCAAGTGCGGGCATCACTACAGCAAACGAAGAAGACATCAATATGATAGCTAAAAGGATTGATACTGTGATTCCATAGCCGAAGACATGACCAATAGCGAAACCAATCAATGCAGGTATCATACCTGTCATAACACCCACTATGGTAGATTCTTTCCAGACATCCCTTATGGCAGAGAACTTGACCTCCATTCCTGCGAGGAACATCAGGAATATAACACCCACCTCTGAAAGGAATAGGATGATCTCATTCAATTCGAATATCCCTAGAGCATTAGGCCCGAGAACAATCCCACCAATGACAAGCGATACTGCCCAAGGTACACGAAGACGCTTGAATATGTGTGAGAATACGAGTCCTATAAGGAGTGCTAGAAAGAATGTAGTCAATGAGCTAAGTATAAGTTCTGGGTTCCTTATCTCCATATGATTTTATCATAATGATGCTTAATAAATATTTTCATTGAGAATATAAAGACATTATACGCCTGTTCTAGCACAAAAGGAAAATCATTCATCTTCAGCAACATCTACATTGCAGCTCTCACAATTCCCTGATATCTTCTTTGATACCGAGTTCAATGATAAGAACATGAAGACCATAGCAAGACCACTTATCACTAGCCTATATTCCACTAAGAAGAAGAGCGTTCCAACACCCAAGAAACCGAACAATGCCATTAAGCAAGAAGGGCATGTTGCAGTCCCTACAAGAGCTACAATGCTTCCAAAACTACCTGTGCTTGCAGCTTTACCTACAGTAGCTGAAGAAGCCCTTATGTTATAGAATTGCATCACTCCATTCAAAGATACTATTACAGCTAATGATAAGATGAAAGCATAATCAAGGAATGAGTAAGCATTTAGCTGGTTAATCAATGTTATGTGCGGAGAAGTGATCACTGGCATTGAGAGGAAAAGCATCATCAAGAGGGGCATAACAATGAGCAAGGCGAGAACATATCCTCTTTTCTGCAATACCTCAACCACAGACTTCTTTATGAGAGAAAATTCTACATTGAACCATTCATACAATCTCTGGGAGAACTTCTTCTTTCTTTTTCCTTTTGCCATCATACCACCGAGTCAGACAAAAATCATGTTCAAGTAAGTGATTCATATAACTATATTTAAAACCTATTTTTGATTTCGGCCATCAACCTCCATTCATCTCTGTTGATGCCCTTCCTAGGGATGCGGAATCCATGCTCAAGCCTAGCAGATGATTGAGTTTTGTCTTTACAACATTCTTTCTCTGCTTGCTCATCTCTGGGAAATTTACATTAAGTAGGTTATCGATGAATATCCTCTTCTGGCTCTCTGAGAGTGCATTGACGCTATTAGAACCATGCTTCTCAAGCTCACCCTCTATCATTGGCTTTGTATCCATATGAAACTCCTCATTCATGAAATTCAACAGGTCACTATCTATCACATAGTTTTTCGGTGCAGTCACCTTATGCCAGTTCTCCTTTACTTTTCTCATATTATCGAAAGAGAACGCTATAGATATGCAAGACATATAACTGAAGAGAAGGAAGAGCCTCTGCATCCAATCAATCTGGATACTGTTTGACATCATGAACAGTAGAGTGAATATGAAGAATGAGCCCCAAGAGGCAGAGAGATAGAGTATGTTCTTATCTTTCAGCTGGATATAGTATGTGTAGAAGTATGAGAAGAATACTATGGACATCGGAAGGAGTATATATACTGAGTGTATGGCAAGATTGTCATATTGTGTAGAATCCAAGGAATTGATCGTGAAATCAAGTATCAGTGTTAGGATGAGATACACCGCTGAGAATATCTTTGTCTCTCTTGCGGGCACCAACAATGATAGTGTACCTCGAAATAGGAAGAGCACGAAAGATATCAGGGAGATAGTACGCATGAGAAGATAGAGTGCGAGACTCACATCCCCATCAGCAAATGAGAATATACCGATGAATATGGAACTGCTCCATAGGACCTGACCAAACCCCCAAAGCCTTATTGACTTCTTGTTATCATTCTCAAAGAGAAGGAGAGCTCCAGAAGTGAATAGGAAGAAGGAGGCTGCTAATCTCGCTAATACTAAGAGTATTGATAGTAGCATACAGTATTTTCCTGTAAGCTGGAATTTAAATCTTGCTTAAAAAAAGTATGAGATATGGGTAGTGGTATGCTTGAGACCACATGCCATGAAAATATAAAGAAAATATCTGAAAATGGGTTATCCCGCGGAGCAAGCTCCGGGGTACAAGACAAATCAGAAGAATCTGTCTGTACAGTTGAATCTCATTCAACTTGTATTAGACCCAAGCCGTAATATAAAGAAAAAAAGAAAAAATTAGCGAGCAGGGTCATCTACTGCATCCTCTTCTACCTCCACTGGAGCGACTGCGTCACCTTCATAAGGTTCTTCCATACCTCTTCTAGAATCAGAATCGTTAAGCTCCATCAGAGTGACATTGCCAACTTCTGAAAAGTCTTCGATACTGTTTGCTCTTATCATTGATGGAGACAGTGTGTATATCCTATCACCGATGACCAATGATCTGATTATAGACTTTCCAGAGACATAGTGATACCTCTCCTCAAGATCATCATCCTCAAGATGGGATATCCTAGCAACCTCGTCAATCCCTTCATCTCTTGAAACATCAAGGATTAGAGAACCACGGAACAAAGTATCTCCAATAGGTAGCCATTCTCTTATCATCTCTTCACCATCTATGTCATCTTCGGCCTCATCACGCTCTATCTCAGTCTCCTCATTCTCCCTCACAGGAAGCGCTATGAGTCCTCTTTCACTATCATGCATCAGCGCCCTAAGGTCGTTGGTCTCTAAAGAGCTTCCTCGTCCTCCTATGCGGAAATCATCAAGCATCACAGGGTCCGATGCTTCAGAAATATCATAGAGCCATACCTTGAGACCATCATCTATCATCCTCGTAGAATCCCTTCCATAAGCCATCATCTCTCTCTGGCTGTTGCCCACCACAAGTAGGAGATCGTCACCTAATGGATGCATGAGGTTAGATCTTCCCAAGACATCAGTCTCTGCTACTAACGAAGGAGACGCAGGATCTTCCACATCTATAACGAGCATCGAGTCATCTTCCCTTGATAATGTTATATATACAGCATCGCCTATGAACCTTACAGACTCTACCCTCTCTTCTTCTGCCATGTCTCTGACAGATCCTACCTTATCAAGTTCCATGTCCAGTATGTGAAGATGGGTCTTTGAAGGATTATCCGATCTCCAGTAATTTCCTGATGTGGTTGTCACCATGAGATGTCCGTCCTTCTCAGATAGCGAGAACCTTCCTTGGATATGCCCAGGGACCATGCCTGTTGACTCATATTCCAATGTCTCGAGCGATATCCTATGTATGACTGACTTATCACGATCTTCAGCAACCTCTTCTCGTATCCTCTCGCTCATCGACTCGATCTCATCTAAAGTATCCTCATAATCCTGCCTATTCAGTGAAGCGAGATGATTCTGGACAATAAAATTGATCTCATTCAATTTTGTTGATTCTCTTATGTCATAACCTTCTATCCTCTCTATATCCATTACAACATCATTAGGCAGGACTTCCTTGTAGACTTCTTCTATTATCCTTCTCTGCTCATAAGTGTAAGGTACGTTATTCCTTCCTGAGAGGTAGATATTATTCTCAGACATGTATATATCACTAGTAGAACCTTTCAGAAGAGGCATATCTTCAAAACTCCCATCATCTATATCTATCTTTAGCAATACTGCAAGCTCATAAGACTCTTCAGAAGTACCGAAATGGTATATATCCGTAGCGTCAATGGTCCTCTCTCCTTCAAGATACTCGATGATAGGCGATGTGAATGTGTTCCCCATAGGGTTATTCACTACAGTGTACAGATCACCATCCTTGAGTCTCGAGGTCATATACCTTCCATTGAGACTTATCTCTTCTATCTTCTCGGGAGATGCTACATCAGTTATATCGTATACCGATATGAATGTCCTCTGATTCATACTATAAGGCATGACTCCTACATGGCCTATAGGCATAGGAATCGGCTCCGGTCTAGGGTAACCATAGTTTCCTGATTCCTGACCCAGGAGTACCAGCCTGCCATCGCTCATCATGATCTCTCTGATATTCATATCATCATGCTCTATCTCCGATATTATCTCGAGATCCTCTGCATCTACTATGATAAGCTTATTATCGGAGACAAAGAAGATGTGGTCTCCATCAGTCTTTACTATGTCTGCTTCATCTATCTCCTCTTCCTGGACTGTGGTCTCAGTATATGATGCAGAATCATCATCTGCTTGAGCCGTATCATCCACAACATCAGGAGCAGCCTCTGCTACTTCCTGGTCAACAGAATCCAAAGACTCTTCCACAGCGCCATCATCAACCGCCATATCGTATTGCGTTCTCACCATGCTTTCTCCTTGAGCAGGAGACTCTCCAGACAGCAGAGAATTTATCTCCTCATCAGAAGAAAACCTTCTTAGTTCATCTTCACCTGAACTTACATCTAAAGAAGAACATGCACCAGAGAATATCACAACAGTCAGTATCAATACACTCACATAATTCATAAGTATCCTTTTCACCATCATCACCTTCCTAAAGCAGACCCTAATATCCTGATCTTGGATATGAACGAGATATAATCCCTTCATCATTCAAAGATATACGACACATACCGATAGCATCATTTAAAAACATTCTTGCTCTCTTAGGTTTTTACCTCAGTAAACATTATAAAACATTATAGATATTAGATGGCAGGAGAACATTATGGAGAACAATCAGACCATCACGGAGAGCGAATCTTTCATAGAAGCACTGCCGGAGAATCCAGTGACTTCAATAATAAAGGACATGAATTATGAGATGAGCAGGATCCTCTCTGAGAATATCGCAGAGACGGAGTTCACATACTTCCTGATCCATAATCCGCTCTTGGTGTTGATGGTATTCTTCATCGTGACCATATCAATATCGCTCTTCCTCAACTTCATACAGGATGCATGGAAGGTCCCCATTGCCATAGTCATAGATATGTTAGCATACTTATCACTTCCCGAGATAACTATCATGTCTGTAATAGCAGGCATAGGGGGATTCGTATATTTCTTCATACTTTTCGGAGACATGCCCAAGATGCGATACATCTTCGGTGGCATCTCTTTCCTGAAGGCCATACTTCCACTAGGGATGCTAGCGCTTACGCCTGTGACAACCATTCTTGCCATCATCGCGGCTTTCATGACAAGATAGAAAAGAATTTGATTATACTATATTGATTCATGCGTCGGGCTCTCGACTCATCATAGATTGCAGCTGCGTGAAGAGCTGGTATGTCGCCTTCACATCACTCATTGCCCTATGTGCATTCTCATTCTCTATCCCGAACATATCACAAAGAGATGATAGTTTCGCTGACCTGAGACCAGGCATGAGCTTCCTTGAGAGGTTTCTAGTGCAAAGGGATCTATTGTTCAACTCAAAACTAAGAGAATTCTGTGCATGATGACGTAAGAAACCGAGATCGAACGATGCATTATGAGCAACTATAGTGCTGTCGCCAGTAAAAGACACGAATTCATTCATCGCATCAGCAATAGAAGGAGCTCCTGCAACAGTATCATCATCTATCCCCGTCAATCTTGTTATATGAGAAGGTATTGGTACACCTGGGTCTACGAGAGTCTCAAACTTGTCTGTTATAATACCATCGGAGATCTTGACAGCAGCAATCTCAGTGATATGATGCCTCTCCTTAGATAATCCAGTTGTCTCTATGTCAACAATCACATATGTCTCCGAAGAACTATCATACCCCATACTATCGAAACTGACTAAGCTCTTAATAAAATTTTTTATTAATCCATCAGTGACTCTCAGGAAGAGATACTTTCTTGGTATCTGGTTGCTATCTTCTTAACTATAAAATAGCTTATTATACCTAGTACAACTGCCAGCACGATGTTACCGACTATTATGCTCCTTGACATGTTGTAAGCGTGATTTATGAAATCTATTCGTATTGCAAGAGGGGGAAGCGAAGCTCCTATGACACGGCCTATATTATAGCTCAATATGTAGATAGGTACTAGAGTAACAGGGTTCCATATCGCGAAAGCACCCATCATGGCAAGCTTGCTTATCTTCTCGAAAATCAGTATCAGTATGAAACCCAATAGTATGCTGAAACCAGGAGTAGGAAATATGGCTAAGAAAGTGCCCAAGGAGAAACCTAAAGCTATAGATTCAGGAGTGGTCTTGGTCTTTATCACTTCATCAAAATGATGCCTCAACTTATCCCTGAAATCCTTTGCGCCCTTAGTTGCCCTTTTTGCACCGGATTTTACTCTTCTCATGATCAGGAATCGTGGATTTACATTTATTAATCTTGTCTATTAGTCAGTAATTGTTGAACTAAAAGACAATGTAGAACCTAGAACTAGATGGAATAAATCAAGAACAATAAGATAATCCCTGAGAAATATCATCCTCTGGCTTTAGCCATGGTAACTTCCCTGACTACATCCATCGGGACCTTTCCTGCATCAAGCTCTTTCTTAGCAATCTCTATCGGATTATACCCGATATCAGCCAACTCTTTATCAGAAAGCTCTACCATGAAAGGAGCACCCATGGATATCTGAAGTGCTCTACTTCCTATAAGCCTCGCTTTCTCATACTTTGTCAATCTTGATACATCCCCAGAAAGTGCACCTTCTTTCTCTTTTGAGTCTGATTTCTTTGCCATTTTAATCCCTCACTCAGGAGTTATTTATAAAAGTTACTGAGAAAAAGGCCTAAAGGGCCTTCCTCAGTTCTTTTGACTTGCTGATTGCAAGCTCTACCATGTCACCGATCTCGTCTACTGTCACGGTTCCTTCGCCACCCTTCTGCAGAGCACACAGCTTACCATCATCAAGGACAGTGATGCTGAGTCTTGCATCGTATAGCTTCTCTTCTGCAGAGCTAGGATCTACGAACAGCTGGTCCCCTCTCTTGAATACAGTCACTGTTATAGGGACTGCACTCAGAGGAACCTTTTCATCAGTCTTGCTCTTGTAATCTATCTGGTACCCTTCGTTGATCTGCTCGAGCTTAGGGAACTTTGCATCCTGTATTGCCGCAAGCGCAGCGAGCGCAGAAGCGTCTTGTAGATTTCCATTGTCGTTTATCGAACAGATATCAACAATCACAGTCCAAGCACTCTTACCTGGCTCGATGCATAGCTTCTTCACATCAATAGCGCCACTCTCACGGATGCCTCTATCTACAACTCTTGCCAGCTCTATAGCATCAATCCCTGGCGGTCCCATCTCGAAATCAGGACTCGACATAGGAAGGAACTCAGCACCTACCATAAGACTACCCTCTTCAGGTGTATCAGGGTAAGGAGTCCCAATCTCCATCTTAACGCCAGCAAGTACCTCAGTATCACCAATCTTGACTCTTGCAGAACCTTCAGCGGTAGCAATGACTCCTTTCTCAACAGACACCGCTCTGATGGTCTTCTTATCTCTCCCGTCATATCTTGTATCTTCCCCGAGAGCTTTGAGAAGATGAGATTTCTCTGCTTCTGTCATCATTCATCACCTTCCTCTCCAGAAACTTCCTCCTCTGCAGAATCTTCCATATCACTCACTTCTTCTGCATCGGATGTCATCGTATTCTTTGCCTTCTCATCAATATCCGTGTTATCGCCGATGTCCTCCTCTATCTTGGAGTACTTCTCTCTGAGTGCATTCTTCTGGACTTCTGCAATCTTAGCTGCTGCGTCTTGAACCATCTGGAGTGACTCCATGAGCTGATCCTTTGTTATCTTACCATCCATCTGCAAGAGGGATATCTCTCCAGACAAAGGCTGTACAGCGACAGGGATGTCTGCAACTTCGCCATCCCATGCTTCTTCATTATAGTCCAAGTCTGCTATCACAGTATCGTTTATCTTACCTACAGAGATTGCAGCAACCATATCTTTCATCGCAAATCCTGCATCTGCAAGAGCGATTGACGCTGCACAAATACCTGCACACCTGGTGCCTGCATCTGCTTCTGGAACCTCAATGAATACATCTACTACAGAATTAGGGAAGTCCTCAAAGGAAAGAACAGGTCTTAGAGCATTCTCAGAGACCATAGAGATCTCCTTCGCCCTCCTGTTCTGTCCAGGCCTTACCCTGTTCCCAGTACCAGAGAACGGCATCATGTTGTAATTACATCTCAATACCCCTTTCTCTGGATTCTGTTTGAATTTCGGATGTAGACTCCTTGGTCCATAGACTGCAGCATAGGCTGCTGTCTTACCAATCTTGAAATATGCTGACCCATCAGCGCTAGGTATCACACCTGCTTGCGCTTTCATAGGCCTGAGCTCATCATTAGCTCTTCCTTCTCTCTTGAATTTTTCTGCCATTTGATCTCACCTTCATGATCCTTCTTCTGCTTATTGATCATCACTCTTATTGAACCGCTTAGGGGGTCTCCTGTCGTTCTTTCCATGGTTGAAGCTCTTTCTAGGACCGCTAGGCTTTCGTGGCCCACCAGAGAATCCTCCACCAGAAAACCCACCACTTCTGTCATCTCTTTCATTAGCAAAGGTCTCCTCTGAGCTATCTATCTCAACCTCTTCTAGTTCAAGACCCTCTGTCTTCTCATCAAGGAATGCCTGAACCCTTTCTGTCAGACCAGATACATGCGATTCCCTTTCTATCATCCTTATTGTCTCCATCGCTATGACTTCTGCTTTTGGAGAACCATGTAGCCATACAAGACCATTCTGCCCTACGACAATCTTACACTTGGTAGCAGATTTTATCATGCTGACCATAGAACCTGATTTTCCTACTATTCTGGGCACCTTTGAAGGCTCAACAGTAGCGACTTGGCCTCCGACAAGCTTCTTCAGACCAGGTCCTTTTGTGGAAAGGTCGATAAGCATCTGCGAAGTCACGTTCAGAATCTTTGTAGCTACATAATCACCTATCTTGAAATATCTGGTCAGGTCTGCTCCCTTTGGTATGAACTGTGAGGTTGCATCTCTGACATTAAGCACCGCAGTATAAGGAGTGTTTGTCTTTATCAACCATCCAGACATCGCTATGTCAGATATCTGGCCTATTATGACATCTCCTGCTTTCGGCACATAAGAACCAGAAAGTGGTATCAACCTTATGACTTTACCATCAACCGCTACAAGCCCCAGTTTCGAAGCTATTATGTCCTCTCCTTTCCTGTATGTTCCAGTGCTCGGAAGAAAATCCATGCCTTTTGCTACGACATCTCCCGGAACAACAACATTCCTTGACTCTACCAATAACTCTCCCATAATCTCACCTTCATGTTTCATATGGCTTTCGAAGGCAGAAAAATGCTATCCACCCCGAATAGCCCCATTCTTTATTATGATATAATCAGACAACCTTGGCTACATGAGCAGCTCATAAGTTGTCATCCTCAAGTATCTCTATCTCGACATTACCTTGCGTCATATCATTAAGCTTATCTATGAACTCTACCCTTATTCCAGCTGGAACATCGAATATCATGGTCAACGAACCATCATCATTCCATCTCTCCTTCAAGACCTTATTCGATTTTAGTCTCCCATAGACATTATGAGCGAATTCCTTGAATATCTTTGCCTTTATCTGCTTCTTCTCTATCTTTATAGGCACTATAGGCTTAAGAGCATGCATCGCGTCATCAAGCTGATCTTCTGGTTTCTTGTACTGGTTCAATCTGAAATGAGAACCATCCAATAGCCTCTCTATCCTTTCCACAGGATGTGGATATCCAGAAGTAGGATCAACAGCATACCTATGTATAAGCTCAACCAGCCTCTTCTTCTTGTTATCCATTATCCTCTTCCTGTGCTCTGCAGTAAGCTGGAGCTCTCCTTCAAGAAGGATCTTTCTGGCGATCTCTACTATGTCAGAAGTCCCAAAAACCTCCTTGATGAAATTCTCAGATGCAAGCTCACCTTTAGACGCGTCATGGAAGACCTCCTCAGAACGCAAGACATCCCTTACATCAGGCTCTCCTACCTCTGCCATCTCTTTTTCCTTTCTGGATTTGAGAGCAGTCTTGTACTCCACAGCTTCATCGGGTTCGATGACTATCTCAAGATTCCTCCCGTGCATCTTCAACCTAGCAAGGTTGAACGAGACTCTCTCCTTGTCAAAAGTCTTTGTCTTGTCATTAGGTCCTGACATAGTAGTCACCTTCCATCAGGCATACCTGATATCCATCAATCATTTCTTCACTGCTGAGAATAGCTCACTTATCCTTGAGTTATTCATCCTGGTGAATTTCTTCTCATCGTTGTTTATGTACATACAATCTATCCTATCAACGGTAAAGCTTCCTTCCTGCACCTTAGACATAGCCTTCAACGCCAGCTTCACGCCGTCTTCCATAGTTATGCTATCCTTATACTCCTTGTGTAGGACCTCTTCAATCTCCGGTTCTGACTCGCCTATCACAGAAGCCTTGTATTGGAAGAATATTCCTGTCGGATCCGTCTCGAAAAGCTTTGGACCATCATGATCGACTCCTGCAATCAAGAGAGAAACACCGAATGGTCTGAGACCACCTGACTGAGTGCACATCTGTTTCAGGTCTGCTATATCCTTTACTATATCCTTTACCTGTATCGCGCTATCATAAGTCACCCTATGCTGCTGAGCCTTCAGTTGAGCCCTGTCCACTAGGACTCTAGCATCAGAGAGTATACCTGCAGCGGTTGTAGCTATATGATCATCAATCTGGAATATCTTCTCCACTGCATCAGGAACGACTAGTGGATCAACAATCCTCTTGTCTGTTACAAGTATCACTCCATCCTTACATACCATACCTATGGCTGTACTTCCTTGTCTCACTGTCTTCTTAGCATACTCTACCTGAAGGAGCCTTCCATCAGGCGAGAACATAGTTATCGCCCTATCATAACCCATTATCTGGTGTGGCATTGGTTGCATTTCATATCACCTTCCTATCTTGGCCAAATCCTCATATTATAATAATCTTGTCTTATGTCTTCCCTTTATACCATGCTTATTATTGACAATAATCTTGTGATTATCATCCCTATTCTCATGAAGCTGAGAGGACATTCTCGGCTTTTGCTATCATGCCTGAAGCTATCACTGATCGTACAATCGATCTCTTCCCATTTATATCTCTTATGAAGACGAAAGAAGACCTCAGGTCATCAAGAGAATCATGAGAGACTCTGACGAGACCTCTCTTAGTCTTCTTATCGAACTTATCATCAAGGAATATGAGTCCCGCATCTGCAAGACCTTTATCGCCAAAAAGATCCTTGAAAGAATCTGCTATCTTAGCAGAGACCTCTTTAGCATCAAAATCAGAATCAGATATCACCTCATAGGCAACATATCTCTTTTTCTCCCTCAAAGAAGGGATCAATGGTTTCTGCTTCATAAAACACCCACCGAAACAACAGAATATCGCTCCAGGCACCGCTTTTTCTGTCTCTTACAGTGGCATCACGAACAAAGTATAATTTATAAATCTTTGTATGGGTCGTAGAGATAGGACTTCAGATGCACAGAAATAAAGCTCTCCTCAATAGATCGAGAATATTTAGAAAAATACTGAACGAGAGAAAATCAGTAAACAACTCTTATCTTCTTTGTTGAAGACTCTGGACTCTTGAGATTCTCTAGCTTGTACTCTTTGATACCATTCTTGTCAGCCCAAGCTTTAGCCTTATCCTCTGTATCGAAAGTCCTAGGTCTAGTAGAACTTCCTCTGACCTTTCCTGGCCTCTTCTTCAGTCTTACTGTGTGGTATCTTGATCCCATTTTCATGCTTGAGAGTTTAAGGAGACTATATAAATCTTATTGTTTCAATGGACTGTGGCACGATTCAAATATTTTTTGGAAAACAGCTTCAAAAT
>CAZMXQ010000004.1:0-31014 GCA_964570335.1 uncultured Methanosarcinales archaeon | reverse complement strand
CTAATCCGGTTCTAGCACGATACCCCGGAGCTCTGCTCCGGGGTCATTCATTTTTGTTTGTGAAATATTATCTAAAGCACCAATATTAGAGGGTCTGTCCCAAAAGGAGTATTTTTGTATACTGTCCTACTGGGCTTCCCGCAGGGAGCAACCCCTCCCAGTCAGTAGTCATGCGTGATTCAAAAAATCACGCAACAGCTGACTACTACGGACAGTATACTCTTTTCCACCATTTGGGACAGACCGATATTAGAAAAACTTTATTAAGCATCTCTTTCATTGCTTTATGATGATGACTTTTTTCATCGGGGATGTATCTCGGATGATAAGGATTTAGGAGGTAGTTTTTTTATGAAAAAGATTAGTATATTTATGGTCATGCTTGTAGGTGTTCTACTACTTGGAGCGTGTGCAACAGAAGATCCTTTAGAGGTAGAGGATCCTATTGAGGATGATATAGAAGATGACATTGATGATATAGAAGATCCTACTGATGATCTTGATGATCTTGATGATATCGAGGATCAGTTTGAAGACGAGTTCGAAGAGGAACTTGACGAATTTGAAGAAGATGTAGATGATCAGGATGACGAAGTCGATGATGCAGACGATGGATCTGTGGTAGAGCTTGACTTCAATGCTGACGGTTTCACATTCACAAAAGATGGTGAGACCAATCCTACAGTAGAAGTATCTGAAGGCGATACGGTGAGGGTAACTTTCACTAATGATGATGCTATGCCTCACGACTGGGTGCTTGATGAGTTCGACGCTTCTACTGAGATCTTGGAAGATGGGAATTCAGAGACTATAGAGTTTGTCGCTGATGAGACCGGTTCTTTCGAATACTATTGTAGTGTAGGATCTCACAGAGAAGAGGGTATGTATGGAGAGTTTGTTGTGGAGTGATTCCACACTCTTTTTTATTTTTATATTATGAGACTTGAAAGATGAAATCAAAAACCAAGACAAGGATTGTAGGAAGCATAATATTAGCGTTTGCTTTATATTCTGTAGTTGTGTCTTTCATCGCTGTCTTCGGTGGCTTTGATTTCGGGAACGCATCATTATCCGCAATTCTCTATTCTTCAGGAAGATTGGCAGGCTTGCTTGCCTTCTTCTGTCTAGGTACGCTTGTCTTCTCTGGCGAGGTATCAAGGTTCTTCGATAAGTTCTTTGGAATGGATAGGATAATAAAGTTCCAGAGGAAGTACGCTCTAGTGGCTTCTTTCTTTGCACTTCTCCATCCTTTGTTCTTTGTATTGTCAGGTTCAAGGACACTTGGAGGTGTGCTAGTGCCTGATTTCTCCGTTGTTCCTATAGCCATGGGGACTATCTCGCTGTACTTGTTCGCTATAGTCATGGTATGTTCTGAGCTGTACAAGAAGATATCTTACAAGATGTGGCAGGTCATACACATAGTCATATACTTGCTTTTCTTCTTCAGCCTTTACCATGGATTCAATGCTGGTAGTTCAGCAAACTATCTATCTGTTAGGATAATGTACTTGATCATACTTGTCGGTGTTCTTGTGGGTATGGTTTACAGGACCACTTACAAGATAAGACAGAAGAAAACTTGCAAGCATGTTGTGGATAATGTAGAATTCGAGACACATGACACATATAGTCTTACACTTAAACCAAAAGGACACGAAAAATTAGAACATAGGGCAGGACAGTTCTGCTTCATAAGGCTAGATAAGGAAAAGCTCTACGCGCGGCATCCTTTCACTATCGCTAGCGCTCCTCAAGAGGATCATTTACGTTTCACGATAAAGTTCAAGGGGAGATTTACCAAGATCGCTTCTAGATTGAAGAAGGGTGAGATTACTAATGTGGAAGGACCATTCGGTAAGTTTACTGTGGATGATGATGAGAAGGATCTTGTCTTCATAGCTGGTGGAGTGGGGATAACACCTTTCAGGAGCATAATAAAGGAGCATCTTCTCAAAGGGAAGAATCAGAAAGTCACTCTTATCTATGGTGCGATGCACAAGGATGATATAATATTCAAGAAATTCTTTGACAGTATAAAACAGAAGTGGTTCAAGAAGGTATATGTGCTTAGCGAAGAGAAAAAACCAAAGGATGGATGTGAGTGTGGCTTTATCGATGATAGGATAATAAAAGGTTATGTTGACGATATCAACAATTCTATCTTCTATATCTGTGGTCCAGAGATAATGAAGGACAAGGTCATGGAGTGCCTGAAAGGTCATGGAGTGCCAAAGGATAGGATAAGGATAGAGGACTTCTTCTGGTAGTAATATTTTTATTGTCTGAGATCTTACTTTTTCTTATGAAAGAGAACATATTGAGAGATTTCTTGGCGCTTGGAAGTTGGGTGTTCTTTGTTCTCGTCTTAGGAAGGTCATTAGTTGACCCTTTCATGGAGCTTGTTATCCCACTTATCGCTACTGGAATCCTGATACTTGCTGTAGAGCTTGCATGGAAAGGATTTGATGCATATTCATCAAGAGGTCTTGTCTTGTGCTATTTCATGATAATATACTATCAAAGCGCTGCATTCACGATATTCGCATCTTTCGTCATGCTCGGTCTGCTATTGAGCTCCTTCTTCTTGGAGAAAGATACTAAGAAGATAGTATATGGTGTTCTGATTGGTGTTATTGGGATAGTATTAGGTGAGACCTCCAAGATCGTATTCCTCTGAAACTATTCTATAGCTTAAGAGGATGGCAATAGATTATTATACTATTGCTATTACCTTATTTTCATGACTGAAGATATCTCAAAGTACTGGACAAGAGGAAAGCTCGGAATAATATCATGTTCTTCAGGAGAGCATTTTGCAGAGAAGGTCTCGTCAAGATTGGAAGAGATCATCGAGAATGATAATCCCAGTAAGAAAGACGAGAATGTACTGATACCTATGACAGAAAGGCAATTTGCGAATACAGAACTCAAGACCGAGATTGATGAGAGTATAAGGAATAAGGATATATATGTATTCCAAGATGTGGAGAATCCTTCTTTAGGTCTGAGCGTGAATGATAACTATATGGCGCTAAAGACTGCCATAATAGCTGCTAAATCTTCAGATGCAAGGCATATAACTGCAGTAGTTCCTGTTTTCCCTTACGCAAGACAAGACAAACCTAAAACAAGAGAGGGCATCTCTGCAGCGATGGTCGCTAGAGAGTTGGAAGACGCTGGTGCAACCAGAGTGATCACTCTAGATATACATCAGGAAGCCACATCTGGTTTCTTCAGGAAAGCTGTTCTTGAGAACCTTAGGGCTTCTAAGAAGATTATGGACTATACATATGATAACATTCCTATGGATGATCTCGTCATAACCTCTCCTGATGCAGGTGGTGCACAGAGAGCTAGCTTCTATGCGAGAGAACTTTCAAGGCCATTAGCTATAATGCATAAAGAGAGAGACTATTCTACGGTGAATTCTGTTGAGAAAATGACACTTGTAGGAGATGTCGAAGGAAAGGATTGTCTTTTCGTAGACGATATGATTGATACTGCTGGAACAACTGTAGATGCTATTGATATGGTGAAACAGTATGATGCCAATGATGTATACTTTGCCACAAGCTTGCCTCTGCTAAATGGTCCTGCAAAAGAAAGACTCCAGAAATCTTACGATGAAGGAAAGTTGACAAAGGTAATTGGTACTGATGTGACATACCATGATCCTGAGTTCTTGCATGAGACTCCTTGGTATGATCATGTAGAGCTTGACAAGTATTTCGCGAAAGTGATACATAATCTGAACCAAGGTGATTCGATAAGCAGATTGCTACTTTAATCTTCTATTCTTATCCTCTTATCTCTTGATTTTTCTCCCTTTACTATCTTTATCGAGCTCTTTTTTGCATTAAAGTATTCAGAAAGATTCTTGATAAGTGCTTTGTTTGCTTTGCCCTCTGTTGCAGGTGCTGTCACTCTGACCTTCAGAATACCATCTTCTTCATCGATAGAGTCATTGCTTGCATTCGCTGTTACTCTGACATCAATCTCTTTCATGGCTCATCATCTCTCATATATGAATGGAGTCCTGAATCTCTCATCTTTCAGATGTGCATCATGTACGACCAAAAGTTTCATATAATCTTCATATTCATTCCAGCTTATCAATGCTGCATCATCACTTTTTGATTCTAAGCTTGAACTTATATCCTCATGGAATTCAAGATCAGCCTCAGGGATAAATCCTTCGGCAAATATTCTGTTCTTGTGAGTATGTATTGTTAGTTGATTTAGCATGTCTTTTGTGATATCCTGTCTCTCCGATGTTACTAGCGTGTAACCACTTTCAATCATCTCCTCTTTGATGTAATCCTCAACTTCATAATATCTTGCAGGTCTTCCTGTAAGTGCAACGTCAATATCCTTTTTTCTCAATGATGATAATACTTCAGCTGAATTCCGAAACTCTCTTAATCTACTATCATCTCCGTATAAGCTTATCGCATACTTTTTCATTGTTGGGCAATAACCCACAATCAAGGTCTCTTTATCTTTATCATGTTCTCCAATCTCCATGAAAAATAGCGCAGAAGCTAATAAGAACAATACTAATAATACTGTCTTATTATTGGAATACATCTCCTTTTTTTTCTTTCTATCTACCATTTAAATCGCATATACTGACTGTTGACCTATGGGTGCTACAGTTCAGGTTTTTCGTCTGTATAATCTATAAAGTAATGTGACGGTGCGATCTCATAGCGTCTCCTGCTATAGGGTGGTCACGCCTTCTGTGTCTATCTCTCATTCACTGAGTCCCTTGTATGCTGGAATCTTTTCTGATCTTTCTATTGCTTCATATCCGAACCTGTTTTTTATAGCTTTCAGTATATCCTGTTTGAATTCGTCGTGAGAGACCTTCTTGCCTAGACAATTCTCAACATTCTCTATACCTAGCTCATCAGATGTGTGACCACATGGGTTCACATACTTGAAACCTTCTGTACTTTTCTTGTCAAGATAGAAGCAGAAGCCATGATAAGCAATATTATTAGAAGTGATTATTGTCTTCCCACCTAGCTTGTATGGTTTATCATCTTTCATCACCCATACGTCTTTCCTATCGTTCCTGTCATCTGGCATATCAAGATGATCTGAATTCCTGTATATCCGGGCATCAATCCCGAAATCCTCAAGTACATCTTTCATTATCTCATCAATCATATCCTTGTATCTGCCTATCCCTGCTCTTGAGCCGGTAATATTCTCATAGTCAACTATAGGATATACGACCACTTGTCCGGGCCCTATATATGCACCACCTCCTCCTCGTATGTTCCTCCCAAAATCTATACCCTTATCTTTTAGGAATGAGATTATGTCGTCTTCTTCTATCTTGTCATATCTTTTTTCAGCTCTCATCTCTTGGAATAGATATTCAGAGAATGAATTAAGGATGGAGTTAGCACTGAAATGTATTATCGGATGATGTTGACAGAAGAGTATGGTGTCAGGTATCTCTCCATCTGCCCTTCTTTTCGCCATACCTTTCTGTATTTCAAGAGCTTCTCTGTATGGCAACAGTCCCAAGTCTGACCATTCTGCCATCTTATGTTCCAAACTCAAACCCCTCTACCCCTTTCTTCTCTTTTTCATTTCTAATTTCTTACTTAGGATCTCAGCGCACATCTTGATAGGATCATGCAATGGGTTAGAGGCTGGATTATAACAAGTCTCTGTCTCTACCAAATCATTTATATCCATCCTCTTTCTGATCGCTAGAGAGAGCATGTTCAGATGTCCACTGATATTCTGATCAGAGATGAATTGAGCACCAATCAGTTTTCCCTTCATATCAGCGACAAGCTTTACGATGAAACTCGAATCTCTTGCGTAATACTCTGCAGTATTGAAAGAAGAATATCTGGAGAATACATGCTCTATACCTCTCTTCTTCGCTATACTAGAGGTTACACCGACTGACCCAAAGAACTTACCGCCTATCTTTGATACGCTTGAATTTAAGATCTGTCTCATCTTTTTCTTATTCCCCAATATATTGTTTGCAACAATCTTAGCTTGTTCATAAGCAGTTGTTGCAAGCTGGCTCAATATGGTCTCTCCTGTTATCATATGATTTGATTCTGCACAATCACCACACGCGAATATATCGCCTTCGTTAGTCCTCATGTATCTGTCTGTCTTTATGCCTACGTCTGTCTCAATCCCAGAGTTTTCAGCTATAGCTAAGACTGGCGAGAATCCTGTAGCCATTATGATTGACTCTGTTTTCATATTTTCACCATCAACGATCATATGGTCTTTTCCTATCTTCGATACTGATGCAGACTTCTTGATCATAACACCATCATCTAAGATATAATCCTCAATCTCTTTAGTCATGTCAGGGTCCATCATGTTAGGGAGTATGCTGTCTTCAGATTCAATGATTGTTACATTCTTCCCTCTATTTTTCAGTGCATGAGCAGTCTCTATACCTATAAGACCAGCACCTATTATGGCTACATCTTTAGATTTAATGTCCACTAGCTCTGAGAGATCCTCGAGCGTCTTGAAGAAATGTACATCAGATCCGTCTTCTATATCAATAGGTGGTCTCTTAGGTTTGCTTCCTGTTGCAACCACAAGCTTGTCATAACTTTCCTCTTTACCATTTGACAATACAACCTTTCTCTCCTTGCATTTAATCTTCTCTACTTCAGCATCCTTCATGACTTCAATGTCTAGATTCTTATAGTCTGCCTCAGACATAAGTCTAATCTGGTTTGCATCGCCTATTTCCCCAGATAAGACGTATGGCATAGCGCATGGAGAGAATTGCAGTTCTTGACCTTTCTCTAGGATCTTAATCTCAATCTCCTTATCTGCTTTCCTGAGTTCTAGAGCGCATAACGAACCTGCTGTACTCGCACCTATAATGAGCACTTTCATACAGATCAACCTCTATCAAGCCTTTTTCCAGGACTTTCACAACCCTCTTGAATGCATTCTTCTACCTTATCTATCATTTGAGGTCCAATGGATCCAGCATTGAAGCCTCTCCAATACTCATCGCCAATGAAGGTGATAGGTACTCCCCTTGCTTCTATGCCATATGTGGAAGCAATCTCTTGCATCATATCTGAATTCTCCCTTGAACCATATGTTTCAAAGTCTATGACCTGTATCTCATCATCGAATTCTTCTTTCAATACATCATCTAGCCATTTTCTTTGTTCTGCACAGAATGGACATCCGTCGCCCCAGAAATAATATATCTGCACCTTATCTGGGTCCTCTTCGCTATCAATTATCTGGTCTTGTGTGGTCTGTGCCACAACATTGCCATCTATATTACTATCTGCAGAACATGCAGAAAGGATCCCTACAATAACAAATAGTAGGAACATCGATCTTATACTAATATTTCTCATATATTACCCTCCATCTAAAACGATTCATTTAAGTTCATCAATCTCTTTCTTATCATCAAGCTTCACTTTAGCGATCCAACCATCGCCATATGGGTCTTCATTTATTATACTCGGTTCGTCAAAGAGTTCATCATTGACTTCAATAACTTTTCCTGAAACTGGACTCTGGACGTGGCCTGACCACTTTACTGCCTCAAGGGCAAGGTAATCTTTTCCTTTCTCTAGGTGTTCTCCTTTCTCAGGAAGCTGGACAAATACAAACTCTTTCGCTTTCGTGACCTCTTCTTCTATCAATCCTATAGTTACAGTATCACCATCGACCTTGACCCATGAATATCTGCCATCAAACTTGAGTCCTTCAGGCTTATTTGTCATCATCATCGACCTCCTCAGTTTCATTATTCTCTTTTTCCGGTGTTTTCTCCGCCTCTTTATCCTTTTCCACTATATCCTCGGTCCCTAGATTGATCCCCAGTGCAGGAAGAATCTTCCTATGCACGAGTAATGTCAAGGCTATTATACCGAAAGCAGTAAGCATAAGGTTGAAGATGCCTTGGAATGTATTCATATAGTCATACAAGAAAATGAAACTTGTACCAAGTACCAGCATGATAACACCACTTATCAATTTGAGTATCCTGCCGTGTTTTTCACCGAAATCTATCTTTGTCATCGTTATGACTGCTGCGCCGAGTATGACAATCTCTACACTCAAGTATGTGAGAAGGTATAGTGCAAGGTATCCAAAGAAGCTTATAAACGGTAAACTTAGCTCAGCCGCCATACTGCTCCATATCATAGGGAATCCTGCAGTGCATGGAAGTTCTACCAATGTAACCCCTAACGCGAGTGCTATTGTTGCGAATATCATCGAAGGGAGTGACTGGTCTGGGTGCATTATCCTCCTCATCTTCTTGAATAAGGTCGGTTTGTGTTTATCTGATATCGTGAAGCTTATCCCTTTCTTGTACCAGAAATAATCTTTTATATTTACTATGGCGAATATCAGAGCTAGACCTCCTACAAACCATTTGATGTGTTCAATGAACCTTGTGTAGGCAAAGACATTGAAAAGACCTGCAATGAATGCTCCATAAACAATTGTGGTGGTGAGCAGGAATGTCAGACCTACTATCAGCATCTTCTTCCTTGACTTTGTCAGTATCAATATTCCTAGCAAGAATGTTAACAGCCAGAGTGAGCATGGGTTGAATCCGTCTATGAAAGAGATAACAAAAGTTGTTGCCAGGAAAGGCATCTGGTTCAGATCCACATCTCCTATGAAGGGAACTTCAATCAGGTTTTCTTCTTCATCTTCTTTCTTATCATCTTTGTCTTCTAGCAGTTCATCCAGTTTATTTTCCATCTCATCTATATATCTCTCATTGAAGCCTGACCAATATCTTTCGCCAATGAATGTCATAGGGACACCAGTAGCAGTTGTATCGTGCTCTGAGGCCATATCTGACATGAGTTGTTGGTTCTCTCTTGAACCATAGACTTCATAATCATGGAAGGTAACTTCTGGATATCTCTCTTCAAGCCCTTCCATATGTGGTTTCTGCTGTTCGCAGAATGGACAGCCCTCTCCCCAGAAGAAATGTACACTTATCTTATCATCCTTGTCTTCTTGTGCATTGGTAGGAAGCGCAATGACAGAACTTACTAGTATAAGCACTAGTAGGCATCTGATAACTGCGTCCACTAATAATCTTCTTTTTTCCATATTGTTACCAAAGATGAAACAAGATATTAGTTTTTGTTTCAGAATATGAAATCGACATTAATCTACTTATCCATCTCAGAAAGTATATGATATATGTTATCATCAAGAATCACTATGTTTGTCTTACCATTCTTCTCCTTCCTGATCACGCCCTTGTTTTCCATTCTAGCTAATAATCTGAAAATCTTGACCCGGTCCATCTTAGTATATTTGTCAAGATAGGATTGAGATATCTTACCTTTACTTGATACAAGGCATTCAATGACTTCCCTCTCATCCTTATCCATCAAGCTATAGAGGCTCTTGACATTGCTCTTTATCTCTTTTTTCTCCTTCGAATATTTTCCAGCAATAAAATAGTAAGTTAGTATCCCTACAATGATACCTGTGCCTGAGAGGAGCACTATGATTACAGGAAGTGTGTATGCACATCCACACTCATAAAGCGGAGAATACTCTTGAGCGATATATGTCAAGGCTAATACTATAAGGACTACAAAACTTATTATCAATGCTACTGGGAGTAGTATGGCTTTCAATCTCTCGTCTTTCATCCTGATCATTCTCTCTTCTCTGATAAAGATACAACACTTGGTAGGATTCTTTTAGTGTTTATAATATGGTATTATTTCAATTCTTATTAATTCTACTTCTCAATGTCCATCATTTCAAGAATCTTTTTAACTTTCAGGTTCTTTATCCTGTACCATCTATAAGTCCCTTTCTGATTTGATTCTAGGATACCTGTATCTTCAAGAACCTTGAGATGCCCGGATACAGTAGATTGCGCTTTACCTATCTTGGAAGGCAATGAGCATGCACATTTTTCTCCCTGCCTAAGCTCATCGAGAATCTTCAATCTGGTGTCGTCAGCAAGCGCTTTCAGAAGCTTTATCCTATCCATCTTCATTCAACATGTATTATTGTTTGTGGAACATATGGCTCCATAGTCAAGCTTTATGGAGTTCCTTATCATCTCATTTGATTTTATGAGTGCATCATAGAATTCGACAGGGTCCTCTTTAGACTTCTCAAGTGCCTCTCCCAATTCTTCTGCTTTTTTCATAACTTGTTCATCGTATTTCATTCCACTCACCTTTTGATTTGGTATATTCATCCGCAACAACCTCCTCCTTTTCTCTGTGCGAATGGGGTCTGTATCTTGTCGCTAATTACATCATTCGTCTGTCTTAGTAAAGCGACTACTCTCTCTTGAGCTTTGGCGAACTCCTTAAAGACTCCTCTACTGTCTATCTCTCTTTTTAATTCCTTCAATTCGTCTTTTATCTCTTCAGAGTCATTCTCTTCCAGTTCTTTACGTTTATTCTGGAACCTGTAAAGCAGTTCTTGAAGTTCTGCATCATTAGATATCTTGTCGCTGAGTGCTATGAATTCTTTATAAGCGGGACTCTCTTTGATTGCTGCTGAGAACTCTTGAACTGCTACTTTCAATGCTTTATCCATAGATATCATCTCACTGTGCTATAAATATCGTTCAGTGCCGATATTATATAAATATATTGTTAAAGTCTATTTAGAACCAGCTTATCTTTTCTTAACATATTTCTCAAGGTGTTCTTTCAGGTCAGCCTGTATGGCTGCCATCTCATGCTTATACACACCTTTATCTGACTCTTTAGGTCTATCCTTGTTTTCTTGGACTTGGACAATATCACTGCCTTCTTGGACAAGCAATCGCAGTATTCTTCTTTCTGTGTGGTTGTCAGGTTTTATTACGATCTGGATTTTTTCTCCGAATGTGGCATCATCTTCCTCGACTCCGAATGTGATACATGCTTTGGTAAGCTCTTTAGTATATGGTTTGAACTCTACTTTTCTTCCTCTTTTAATTACACCAGACTTTCTTATTATCTTTCTTATGGTCCTTTGTGCAATCCAGAGATTAAATCTTTTTACCATTTCGCTAGAAATCCTTATGTTTCCGCTATTATCTTTCATCTGTAACTGTTTTGATGCATATGATTAAAAATCTTATGCTATCCTGGGTTTGTCCCAAAAGGAGTGTTTTTGTATACTGTCCTACTGGGCTTCCCGTAGGGGGCAACCCCTCCCAGTCAGTAGTCATGCGCGATTAAGAATAAAGAAAAATCCAGACAAAGGATTTTTCTAACATTCCAACGAAGTTTGGAATGAATCCCGCAACTGATGACTCAAGATAAAGTAAATTTATCTGCACAATTAAGCTCTGCTTAATTTGTGACTACGGACAGTATACATTTTTCTACCTTTTGGAACAGACCCACTCTCCTCGAGTCTTAACGAAATATTTTTTAACATTCTGTGTATACCGCGGGCTATGTCGGAAATAGGAAAGTTTGTCTTCTTGTATCCTCTGAAGGATATAGTTGATTTTGAATTGGAGAGAGGATCCATGCTATATCATGGTAACAATGCATCTCAATCTGATAAGGAAAAATTCAAGTCAACATTCATGGAGACATTGGACTCTTGCATCCAATCAAGATATAGAGAGAAGGGCTATGATGTATCTTTTGTTGCTTGTTCGGATTCAGAGGTTTCTCAGTATGTTCCTGTTAGGGGTGAATCTGAGCTATCTCTTTTAGAAATGGATGAGAGCGAGTATTTCTCAAGGCTTTTCAACGGAGAATACCCTTATGCTGACAGTGAACATATGTTAGAAAAGATCATGCCAGTAGATAAGCTTGTCATAGGAGGGTTCCATCTCTGGTTCTCGGTCGACAATCTTGCAAGAAGAGCTTATGAGAGAGGAATTGATACACTTGTGGATGAGGATCTCACAGAACTTCTGCCTGCGAGGATGAAAGAGGAGAGTTTTAGGAAAGATGAGTATCCTTCGATCAATCCTGTTGCTGTAAATGGTAGTATTCCTGATGAGTTCTACGATAAAAGGAAGAAAAGACCCTGGTTAGTACAGTATGACTTATGATAAATACTTCTCTTGGATTGTAGAATAACCTCTTGGCCATCTTCTTTCATAAAAAATCTCTTAGATGTGCCCGAATAAGGTTTTTAAATAGGTATGACCCTCCGCAGCCGGCAATGCAAAAGAACCTATACAATGAATTAAAGGCTATAGATGCCTACGATGATATGTTGAAACAGTGCCAATACAAACTCAATCTTGATCTCTCAGATTTTAGGCATAAGGCTTTTCAGACGTACGATAATAACCCTATTCTTGATCATGCACTCTCGGGAAGAAAGACCATAGAAGAGACACTGGAAGAAATGTCAGGTCCTAACGCTCGTATCAGTAAGCTATTGCCATGGAAGAAGGATGAAGAGCATAATAAGATGGTGAGATATTTAGGTCAGTTAGTTAGGTATCCCCAACATTTAGAGACAAAAGGTATGCTGTCTTTAGATAATGCTATAGCTGGTGTTGTGTGCTCGGGTATATTTGCAGGTATTGTTGCAGGAGCATATGCAGCGATGTCTGAAATATCTCCTGAGGTTGAGTCACTGGGTCCAGATTCAGCTCAGCTTGGGACTGTACTGACTTCGATATCTTCACCTCTACTGGCATTGGGATTCACAATGAGAAGAGATGGGGACTTACCCATAGATCAAGCAAGATATATAGATGAGAAAATACGAGAGCTGTATACTGCAACTTCCGAACGCCAGAATGAAGAATATTTTTAAATTAGCTGTCTATACGAAGTAATTATAGGGCCGTTAGCATAGTCTGGATAGTGCGGCCGGCTTCGGACCGGTTGACGGGGGTTCAAATCCTCCACGGCTCATTCTTTACCTTTCTGATTTGGAAACTGCAAGAAATATCAGATTTCTGTAATCCTTGATTAGGGTCTTCTAATACTCATTATCCCATTTATGACATCATAATTCTGAGTCTCTTAAAGAAATGGATTACTCAGATATTTCATCTCTCCTATAATGGGTTAGAGGGTCATATTCGGAATCCATTCTCTCGATCTTATTGATCTTGAAGAATTGCCTGCATTCCTCATCGTCATAGACATATACCCTTCCTTCAGTCCGTAAAGGAGTCCTCTGGAAATATCCTCTCTCTGGATCTGCCCCGATAAGAACAAAATCTACTATGGCCGTATTATCTTGCTTAGTCTCTTGGAAATGAGTCTCTGAGTATGATGGTTGTAGTGTATCATCCCCTACAAGCTCAGAGTATATCTCTCCCATCACATGATCGATGTCTCCGTATATCCCTCTATCCCCAAGTTCGGCATATACATCCTGGTCACATCCTGACAAGAAACTAGTTATATCATTTTTGTCTTCTACTCTTTTGGCTTGGAAAGACTTTCCTTCACTGTCAAGGAATTTCTCTATATTATCCATAGAAAGAGGAAGTAGAGTGCTATTTATCAATGTTGTGTAACTTCATATTTTGTCAGAAGTTTTCTACAGACCAAGATAAAGATCAAGCTCTTTAGCTACAGTCCTGAGATCTTCTATTGTCCTGTGGACATCTTTCTCAATCTCATCTATCAAAGTATCTAACCTATCGACCCTAAGGAGATACTTATTCTTCTCAGATACTACAATACCTGATTGCATAAGTTTGTTGAGATGATGTACAACAGTTCCTCTTGAAAGATCCAACCTATAAGCCAGTTCATCACTTGTCAAGCCGCCTCTTGTCTTAGTGTTCTTTATGAGCTCTATGAAAACCCTGAAGCAGGACTGATCCCTGTCCCTCATGTTGAAGAGCCCCAGAGATGCACCAAGCCATCTTAGCTCCTCATTTATGTCCCTCTCTGACGGTCTTCTTGTGTGTACAAGAGTTATCTTGTGGCTTATCTGCACCATGTGATGCTGTATTGAGTGCTACATATAAAAATCTTTATAGAACTTAGTTATATTTCTATATGGAAAATAATTAAAAGGTATGTTTTCCTCTACTTTTGAGAGATCCTGCAATAATCTAATCACAGTAATATTTATAAATAGGCTCTAATTAGCAGGGTTCAGAAGGTGATACCTTGGGAAGGATAAAGACGAGCAAGATAAAGAGAGTCAGTAAGGAGATAATGAAGAAGTACAAAGATGGTCTTACTGAGAACTATGAGGAGAACAAGGCTTTCATAACAGACAAGATAACGGTCTCCTCGAAAAAGCTCAGGAATATAATAGCTGGCTACTTGACAAGGCTCATCAGGAATGAAGAGAAAGTATGAGTTTTTTGATTTATCATATTCTAGATTTATCAGATTTTTTCTTGAATGACGTCATCTTCTCGGCTATATATTGAAGATGGTAGACTATGGCATATTCGAAGGACATGGAAAAAAGAAGGCAGCTCTTGTATTCTCAGGAGGAGCTTTACGTGGCTTTTCACAATTCGGAGCATATAAGGTCATATATGACTATCTAGAGAAGAATGGTTATTATATCTCGAAGGTGGCTGGCACATCTTTCGGTTCTATAACTGCATGTCTTGTCTCATTGGGCTATACTCCTGATGAGATCTGTGAGTTCGCAAGGAGGAGTGATTTCAGGCTCTCGAATATAGCTGATCTGAAACTAGGGGATATGGGGTTGCTTAAGGGTGACAAGCTGAAAAACGATCTCATGGTATCTGTAGGTGACCGTTTCCTTTCAGACTCCAGATGTGATATAGCTCTGACGACTGTAGATATAAAGACGGGAGATGAATTCATCTTCACTAGAGAAGGTCTTTTCAGTTCTACTGGCTCCTTATCGTTTGTAGAGGATATAAAAATGATTGATGCTATACGTGCAAGCTCTGCAATACCGGGTCTTTTCATGCCAATCAAGAAGTATGGTAAGATACTCGTTGATGGAGGTCTGGTTAGTGCTTTACCTCTGCATACAGTAGATATGGAAAGCTATGATTTGGTTATTGCTGTAGACGTGTGCATGGGGAACTTCAACTTCATCACAGATGAGAAACCGAACAAGATACAGATGATACAGCAGTCCATCTCGATATTACAGAGGCAGTTCGTCTTCGAGAAGATAGAAAAAAGATTGAATGAACACAAGAATCTCATTCTAGTGAAACCAGATGTAGGACCTGTCAAACCCGGAAGACGGAGTGAGCTCGAGAGAGTGATAAGGCTAGGCCAAGAATCTGCAAAGAAGATCTTAGGATGAGCTCAGAAGAACTCATCATCTATCTTTCGATTGTATTCTTTGACCCTGTCTATGATAGAGGGAATCACGTATTTCTGTAGCTTATCATCGAATATCTCACCGACCTTCTCAAATTCGCAGATCCTATACGCGTTACCTACTTTCTCCACAAGTGTAAGATCCCTGAGTCTCTTTATCTGTCTCCTGATGTTAGAGGAAGCAACCCCGTTAAGGGGCATGTTCCTATCTTTCCTAATCGTCATCACAAAGTCTTTTATCTCTTCAGATGACAGTACTTTCTTCTCTTTCCTTGATATCAAGAGTGAGTAGAGTACATCAACAATGACATCTCTCGAATCTCCTGGTTGCAGGATCCCAAGACTCAAGCAATATTTTCTTACAAGGTCCCTCTTGTCATCAAAGTGCGGTTTCTCATATTTTCTCAATGTTATCTCAGTCAATGGAGTATCTTTTGATATCGTCTTTGTCATAATTACCACCTAACCCATATGTCAGAAATCTATATTTATAAGGAAAATCTTGGCATGTCCTGTGTCCAGTGACTTCTGCATGGCTCTGAATTCCTTATGAAATGAGCTTTTCCAGATATAGGGAACTGTCCAGTGGCACTAAAAATATTTCATAGAAAACAGCTTACTCTCATCATCTATCAGAAGTTATCATTTACCTATTACATTCTTAGCGTCTTCTGAGAGTCCTATAAGCTCGAGGTCTTCTTTTTCGCATCCCTGGCATTTCCAGACATTATAGTTGACAGAAGCAGAGGTTCTTACTCCTATGTTTCTCATCTCGGATCTACCACAGTGCTTACACAACCTTGGTTGTTTCTTCTTGTTGTGATACTCTTCAATAATCTCACTTGGGTCCATCTCTCTCATAAGATTAGGTAGATTATCAGATTTTTAAATTTATCCAGTACTTAATGAAATGACATATGATTTTTCGTAATATTTATATACCTCGATGATTCGTACGATGACTATGGTAGTCATGCCATCGATGGGAAAGAAGGCACAGCTTCTAGGTCTTGAGATAAAGTTCATTATGATTGGCCTCGTAGTATCTCTAGTGCTATGTACTGGACTTTTCGTTGCAGGAGTGCTCTTTTTCGATATCCCGTCTTTTGTGACAAATCTGTTGTGTTGAGAATGATAAGCCAGATAATGATGTTGTTGAGGATGCCAAAGAAGAGTCAGCTTCTTGGATTGGAGATAAAGGAGTTCTCTATAGGTTTCGGTATAGGCATAGTACTGTTCCTTGGTATATTAGGATATCTGGCTTTCTCAGGAAATATGCCAGGTTTTATCGAAACTCCTATGTGCAGTTAAGAAGATGAATGTAGTGCATAGTTCTGGAAAGATTTATTACGGCTTGGGTCTAATACAAGTTGAATGAAATTCAACTGTACAGACAAATTCTTCTGATTTGTCTTGTACCCCGGAGCTTGCTCCGCGGGATAACCCTTTTCCAGATATTTTCTTTTTATTGCCAAATGGATCAGACTTTCACTTAGCTTTTTAAATATGGGAATGAATCTTAGCCTATGACAGTAAAGAATGCATCCGATAGTATAACTCAGGATAAGATTGATAGGTATTTTGATGTCACAGGAAGGGCATTGAAAAAAGTGAAACTCAAGAAAACCTGTGAGATTGATGTTGAGAGGTCTGCTAAAGATTTTCTGGACATGGCACAGCGATACTTTTCTGATGCAGAACATTTCTATGAAAATGGGGACATCGTCAATGCTTTTGCTGCACTGAATTATGCTCATGGATGGTTGGATGCAGGTGCAAGGATAGGTCTCTTTGACGTCGGGAAAGATAATGTCCTTTTCACAGTAGATGATGAATGATAGTGTAAAGGAAAGAAATAAAAACCTCCTTTCACAATCAGGAGATATGTTAAAGTTGATAAAAGAGAAAAAGGCTTTCCTTCACAGTATCGGTGAATGGTTCATACCTGCCTTGATTGCCTTTGCTCTGGGTTTTGGAGTTGCTTATCTCATGTTTATGGGTGTAATACCTGACCCGGTAGGCCTTTTCTAAAAATAGAAAAATAAGGAAGATTCACCAATCGAATCTTCTTCTCTTCTTTCTTGGAAGTGAGACAATCAATGCTATGACTCCTACAAGGAGTATGACGTTTAGCATACCGAGTAGTATGAGGTATACTGTATCATTTTCACTCTCCAATTCATCTGGTCCCTCATCAGAGGGCGGGTCAGCTGGAACGACTGGATCTGTTATAACAATACTATCCCCATCATCGTCGTCCTGTGGCTCCTCTCTTATACACTCATCGACAGTAAGTGTCAATGTCTCACTGACGAAAGTAGCGCTTCCGATAAGAGCTCTGACATCGATATCATACTCTCCAGGCTCTGTGTCTTCTGGTATGCTGAATGGGAAACTATCCTCGAACCTAGCTCTGGATCTCCCATATTCTATGGAATCAAGATAGATGTCTTCTCTTCCAGTATCAATGCCCAGCTCTTGATTCTCAATCCTGATCCCGAAGTCATCACGATCATTCCTTCCGGTATTATACATCTCTATATTCACATGGGTACGTGTCCTATCGCAATGGAGTGTGCTTCTTGAGAGCTCTGCTTTCCTGAGGTGTACATCATTCCTCTCTCTCTCTACTCTCATCCACGTGGTCTCTGAGTTCATGTGGATCGCTCCAAACTCGTCTCTTCCCCGAAGATCGACTTTCACATCATACTCATCCTCGATCGCATCAAAAGGTATATCGAACTCAAAAGTCATCCTGCTTGATTCTCCCCCTCTAAGACTTCTTATGCTTCTTGTCTCTTCGTGGAGGATATCCCAGCCATCCGAGGACTCAACATAAAGATCCACATCGATATCTCTTATTCTTGTATCATCGAACTCGTTTGCGATATGAATTCTGACCTGTACTTCATCTTCAGGCTTCGCATAGTCCCCACTTCTTCTGCTCACGACGAAAACATCTATATAATCATTCCTTATCTCCTCAAACACAAGCTTAGAATCTGATCTATAATTCAGGTTGTATGATGAATCTCCCTGGTCGCTTGAGAAGCTTATCGTACCTATGCTGTTCTGTCCGGTGGATTTGCCGGTTGGTATACGTGCCTCTATCTCCAAAGTCGTCGAATCCCCATCTGAGAGATCACCTATGCTGTATGAAGAGGTTTGGCTACCTTCTATCCTGAGGTTATACTCAGACACTATGGATGATGGTACGTCCAGAGTCAGATCTGTGAGGTCCTCTCCTGCTTCTACTTCAATCTGAGTGGTAAAGGTCTCTCCTCTATGATATCTCAGTGTTATCTCATCCCCACTTACGCTTGACCTTGAATCAAGGCTCTGTACATCTAATGATATTGCCTGTGCAGACATTGCTGTGAGCAGGAACATCACCATTGCAACCAAAAAGATAGTCATCTTTCTCATAAATATCCCCCTATTGATGTCATGAATGTAGTTTTTGTGTTAAGAAGTGCTAATCTTGAATATTTAAACGTTTCTTATTAGTACTGTTCCGTGGTGATTGTGTTTGGTGGTTAAAACTAAGCGCTATCTCTTTTTTCTTTTCCCGTGTCACTCAAGATTGAATAAAAACCTTTATATATTGGTGTGCGAAATAGTATACTGTTGTACATGAAGTCATCAAAACACATACTTAGGAACCTACTGGACTCCCTCTTTCCTTCAAGATATGGAAAGCTTAAAGGTCAGGCTCTGAAGAGATCATTGCTTCATCTGTGTGGTGTCATACTCATCTCAGCATTCCTTTCTGGTTTGATATATTTTCCTCAGGTTGTCTCGTTTGCTAATTCTGTAAGCTCATCACTTGAAGAATTCACTGAGTTCTCCCTTGACCCAGAGATTGAGACAGAGGCTCCCATAACCATCTGGTCAGATGATCTTCTGGTCTTTGACACCACAGGTAATGCTTCTATGAATGACTCAAGATATTTTGTGGATGATGAATTCTTATATTACTCGTATGGACAGAATAGGAGAGAATTGAGACATGTGGGAGATGTAGTAGAGAACAGGGAATTCTTGAGTAGTGCTATAATATTCATCTCAGTATTGAGTCTTCCTTCCTTCCTGATAGCTTATGTTTTTGTCTCTTCTGTTGTTCTGATATCACTGATAATCACTGCATCTCTGCTTGTGTGGTTGCTAGGAAAAGTATTCAAGAGCAAGAATACTTTCACGAACACTCTCCTATCATCAATCTATGCTTCTACAGTGTTGGGTATAGCTCTTGTGTTCAACTCACTATGGAGGGGTTCTGGGATATACTTCGTATTCATTTTCCTGATTTATTCGATAGTAGGTTCGATGCAGAAGGCTAAGCTTCACATGGCACAGGCTGCATCGGATGAGGATCAAGATGAAATACCGGTTAAGAAGACAAAGAAAAAGAGGGCTAGGTGATACTTATGAATAAGGAAGAGCAGATAAAGAGGCTTGCGCAGAACCTTCACAACAATGGGTTCACGAAGTCCATGGACTATGCGATACAGACAGCTGCTAATATGCTAGGATTCCCTGATTCCATGCTAGACAAGATAAAAGAGTCTGAGTCAGATGGGAAGGATAATAGTGTAAATGAAGAAGAGCAAAGGTCTTACAAGGATCAGTATACATCTAGCGATTATGCTAGGAAACTCTCGCAGACTATGGCGGAAGAGAGGGTATATTCTTCTATCCCTGGTGCAACATCTGGTGACAGAGGCGAAAAGAAGGATGTGGTTGATGCACAACAAGGTATGAATGATATGGATTCTGGTGTCGATGTGCCTAGCCCTGTAGAAAATAAGGTACAAAATGATACTGTTTATCAACAGAAAACTATGGACCCTGTCCAGAGTAATGGTCTGGCCTCTCCCTCAGATGATATGTTCCAAGAAGGTGCTCAGAATTTCTCTAGAGAATCCCAAAATGCGGAGTCTGGAGAGGGACAAGAAGATGAATCTTCTTTCTTAGACTTAAGTTCCTATGATGCTTCTGGTGATGCGATAAGAAATCAGGATCAATCTCCACCGATTGAGGAATCTGCTTTCCTGGATGAGTTGAATGAAGAGGAACAGACTTCCTTGATATCTGGGTTCATCTCATCTGGGGAGAAGAGTGCTAGCCAGAACGAGAATCCTGGATTAGAGGTAAGACAAACTGAGGCGAAAGACACTCAAGACCTCGACGCCAGCGAAAACATTTTTAAAGATAGCGGATATGAAAAAAAGAGTGAAGAGAGAGGATTCCAAATGGGTCATGATAAAAGCCATGAGAAGAAGGATATAACATCGAGATTCCCTGTAGAATTTGACAGGGATGAGGATTTCTTTACACCGGTATTGTCCGGTCAGGTTGAGGACAATGTCAGCTATGATTCAGGGTCCCAGTCGCAAGGTTCCATGGATGCGGGTTCGGCTTCTTCTAGTACAGAAACGGTAGCCACTGCCCAAAGTGCAGAGAGTTCTTCGCCGGAGTCTCAAGTGGACATAACTTCTATGTTCAACTTTAAGAATCTTAAGAATTGATGTTTGATATGGATTGCATGAAGGAGGTCATTATGCATGGATAATACTAAAGCAAAGAGTGATAATCTTAGGGATACAGTATTCAATACGATAAATCTGATAAACCAGATAGACAGCGGTGAGGAATCTACTCCTGAACAGAGGACTCATGAAGGTGGCAAAGATGTCTCCCTCTCTGATACTTTTGTCAATGGTATAAGGGAGAAGATGATAAATCCTTCTGAGAACAATGCTAACGAGGCTGAAGGCGCTACAGAGACACAGAAAGCTTTCAAGCAAACTGAACGGATAGATGATGGTTTCCGTTCAAGAGTCCAATCTGCTATCGAGAAGATGGGAAATCTTATCGAGTCCCAGAATGCTGAGATAGCTTCATTGAAGAAGTCGCTGAGTGAGTTGCAAGCAAAGATGGATGGGAGTAATGCTCCTGTTCAGGAACCAGTAAGTCAACTAAGCCATAATTCTGCCGAGAGTGGTGGTATGTCTCATCAAGACACAACTACTAATGTGAACAACGGATCTGATGATGGTATGCTAGGTATGATACATCATGATGTCGGAGGAGAGGAAGAACAGTCCTCTTTAGATTTCAACACATTCTCTATGGATGAGAATGTAGCAGATAACAATGAGAACAAAGATTCTGGGCAAGAATCAGGACATACGCTTTCCGATAGTGAGAAGAATTTCCAGCCTTCTTCAAGTGATTCTGGAGAGTCATACAATCCTGTATCACAAGCTAGTGTTCAGGAGAAACCTCAAGATTCAGTCGAGAAAGCTGAGGAGAAGCCGGATGAGGGTAATCCCAGGGTAGGAAACTATGAATCTGGAGATGTCTTGATAGAGAAGTACTTCTACTATGGGAAGAACTGATGTATCGAGAGATTTCTAGACCTTTTTTTATTATTATCTTTTTCTGCAAATGAAGAATCTGTCTATCCTTCCCTCGTAGATCTCTTCAATGCTCATATGATTTTCTATAGTCTTCTCTATATCTTTTATCCTGGGAGAATCCTTCAATGTTGATACTATCATCTTGCCATCATCTTTCAAGACCCTTACCATCTCTCTTAATGCTTTATCCATATCTGAAAAATTCTGTATGGCTGTTATTGAGATGACATAATCAAAATCTCCATCGCCAAAAGGGATCTCTTCAGCAGGCGCTACACGGTAATGAGATCGCCTTCTCTTCTCTTTCGCTATCCTTATGAGTTCTTTAGCAGGATCGATCCCGAAACTTCTGCACTCCCAAGGTTCTGTTGATATCCCAGTACCACAGCCGATGTCAAGGAGCTTATCTTCCGTACTAGGTTCTATGTATCTCCTGCATACATCCATCTTCTCAAGCTGTTCATCCCCATGAAGCTCATCATAGCTGGGTGCTATGGTATCGTAGTATGTCATCCTCATCACATCAGTCTTGTACCTTCTTTCACTCTAGAATCTGTCGTAGCTAGTATAACCCCATCATCTTGTATGAACCCTGTGGTTAGAACTTCTGATATAAAATCTGCAATCTGTCTATTTGGAAAATTAGTGACGTATAGTACTTGCTTTCCGATTAGTTCTTCTTTTGAGTATATATCTGTGATCTGTGCTGATGATTGTTTCACACCAAGCTCTCCCAGATCAATCCATAGCTTATAAGCTGGTTTCCTTGCCTTAGGGAAATCCTGCGCATCTTTGATAGTACCTACTCTGATATCGACCTTTTCAAAGTCTTGCCATGAAATTTCCTTACTCATCATCACGACCTCTCTGCCTGTACCTCTTGACAAACTTATCTTTCCATTCCTTGAAGTCTCCCTTCTTGATATGCTCTTTCGCCTCTTCGACCATCTTATGCAGGAATCTTATGTTGTGCATTGAAACAAGCCTCATTCCTAATGGTTCTTGCATGCTCATCAGATGTCTTATGTACGCTTTCGAGTAGTTTTTTGCGTAGGAATCACACCAAGGGTCTATAGGATCTTTGCTGTGCTTATGCCTTCCTGCGGTCATCTTTATCTTGCCATCTCGCGTAAATATGGTATTTCTTCTTCCTACAATAGTAGGGTATGCAGAATCAAATATGTCTATCCCTCTTTCTATACAATCCAGAATGTCATCTGGACTTCCTAGCCCCATGAAATAAAGCGGCTTATCTTCGTCAAACCATGGCAGAGAGGCATCAAGCATCTCAGACATCACATCCTGTCCCTCACCTATAGCAAGACCACCTATCGCTATCCCATCAAAATCAAGCGAGTTGATGTATTGTGCAGACTCTTTCCTCAGATCCTTATAATTGCCACCCTGAGCGATTCCGAACATCAATTGCTTGCTTCTCTTGTACTTCTCTTTCCGTATCTCCTCGCATCTCTTCTGCCAATGGTGTGTAAGTTCCATGTTCTTCTTTGCGACATCTTTCTTTGCTCCTGCTTCTGTTATATGGTCAAGCGCCATCGCCACATCGGAACCTTCCCTATGCATTATATCCAGTATTTTTTCTAGAGTTATGTGTTCTTTTGTCTTTGAGAAAGGATTCTTGAACCAGACTCCTTTTTTGTTAGCAGAGATATAGAAATTGGGATCCATCATCTGGAAGCCACCATTATCTGTGAATACGCCTCTGTCCCAGTTCATGAAGCCATGTATGCCTCCGAACTTTTCTAGAGTCTCGAGACCTGGTCTTAAGGAGAGGATGAATCCATTGCTGATGAAGCATTGCGTTCCAAGCTCTTTCAAGTCTGATGATGAGATGTATTTTGCTGCCGCTTTAGTGGCTACTGGCATGAAGAATGGTGTCTCTAGGTTGCCATGCGCTGTCTTTAGAGTTCCTATCCTTGCCTTACTGTTATTGTCCTTGTGCTTAATCTTGAAATTTGTCATAGGGCGTGAGAACTTAGTATGACTAATAAATATAACCCTTCTCATCTAGTCTTATCGACAGCTTTTTATTCTAGTTCCTTCACAATTTTCATATGGAATCCAATTACTACTCTATGCTTACATTCATGGCACTTGTAGCGTCAGTATCATTGTCTGCTTTTCTCTTCCCTGTAGTAAGCTTCTCAGATCTCTCCTTCGGGATAGATGGTATGGTAGTATCGGATTATTCTCCCCAAGATGGATTTGATGAGCTAGACTGGACCCATGCAGAAGAAGAATTTCCTGACAGTAGGACAGTAGAAGATCTCGGATATTCCAGAGAGTCTTCTGTACAGGTTGATTATGTTGGCTCTGAGTATCTTATAGGGGTGTCTCTTGTCGCAATCTTCGCTATGATGGGTTATGTGATGCTGCACAAGGAAAAAGCGATGAGAAAGACTCATGAGAGATGATTCTTTTATTCTGACAATTCATGTGCGACATAAAGTCGGACAAAAGAGAAAAGAAAGGGTGGCTGCCGGGAATTGAAACACGCTGAAATTTTTCAGAAAAATTTCATAAAAACAGTGTGTTTCGGAAATCTCAAGCACACAAAAAAAGGAAGAAGGGCGGCTGCCGGGAATTGAACCCGGTCCTAAGGTTCCACAGACCTCAATGCTAGCCAGTACACCACAGCCACCATCTTGATTCTAAACTTTTTCAGGGCTTGAGCGTTAGCGAGACCCTCCCGCTCCGAGTTGGCGGAAGAACTCAGTCCACTACACCACAGCCACCATCTTGATATCTAATATAATCTTATTGAACTATATGCTAGTGGAAGCAGATTATTTAAAAAAGTATCTGAGTTGATATGAAATCTCATCCCAAACCTTAAACGAAAGAATTTTAAAAAGATGAACTGTCCTTTCATGTAATAACCAACGAGGTGTTTTGATATGACAAAAGTTACAGTATATTCAACCCCAACATGCCCACATTGCAAGCATGCAAAAGATTTTTTGAAAGAGAAGAATGTAGAGTTTGAAGATGTTGATGTCTCAGCTGACCGTGATAAGGCAAAAGAGATGGTAGAGAAATCCGGTCAGATGGGTGTTCCCGTCATTGATGTGGATGGGAAGATTGTTGTGGGATTCGACCAAGCAAAGCTTGAAGAGATGATAGGAGCATAAGCTCATGTCATTCTTTTTCTTTTCTTTTTGCTTCAAGCCAGAGTCTTACCGACTCTTCTTTACTGACTTTTCTGCCTTCTTCAAGATAAGGTCTTCTCCTTCTAATCTTTGATACAACAGATTCCACGACTTCTCTAGAATCGAACACACCTTCCTTCTCTGCAAGGATACATGCGTTCATCAGATCCATGAGAACATCGCCCAATTCTTCTTTGAGGTTATCCATATCTTCATTATCTAAAGCTTTCTGTACCTCTTCTGCCTCTTTAGAGACTTCTTTACAGTAATTCTTGAAACCAGTGTCTTTCATCCACCCATCAAGCTCAATGCTCTTATTGCAGATATCGTATAACTCAGAAAGCGATTCTTTCACTTAGAACCCCTCTTCCTTATCGTTATCATATCACCTAGAGTCATCTTGTCTGACTTGCTCTGCTTAGAATTCTTCTTCACATATTCGTCAAGCTTTTCAGAACTGTCTTTTGTCTCCTTCTCTATGAGTTTTATCCCCAAGAGTCTCTCAATCTTCTTAGCAAGACTCAGGTCAGGCTCGTGCTTTCCTGTCTCAATAGAATGTATTACAGATTCCTTTTCAGCAAGCTTTACAGCGAAAGCCTTCTGAGGCATCTGGAGCTCTCTCCTCTTCTTTGTAATCCTCTCTGCAAAATCATCCACTATGTGCTCACTAGACTCCATCTCCAAGAGTTTAGGAGTCTTTTTCTTCACAAGGTTATTATTTATTACCTTCTTCGGTTTTTCCTTGACTGGCTTAGCATATCTCATGCATGAAGAGCAGAGGTTCATCACTATACCTTCTACATCACCCTTTTTTGGGTTATCTGTTCCAGTTCCGCACATGTCACATTGCATACTACTAGATTATCCATTATGTTTAATAAAATTTCCTGTGGTTTCCAGAATGATTAGATCTGCCATATCAAACTTATACCAAAACTTTAAAAATCCTAATTTCTATCTCTGCGTCGACCTGGAAGGTCGTTGATGTGTAAGAATCTATAATAAATCAGCAGTAGCTGACCATAGTAGTATAAGGAGGTCACAAGATGGAAGGAAAAGTAAAGTGGTATAACGTGAAGAAAGGCTATGGCTTTATAGCTGGCAATGACAGTAATGAGTATTTTGTGCATTTCACTGGGCTGACTCAAGGCACCAAGCTGTATACGGATGATGTGGTACAGTTTGAGCCTGTAGAGACCGAGAAAGGTCTCCAGGCGCAGCAGGTCAGTAAGCCAGAAGGTCAGCAGGGCTCGGAAGAAGCATCTGAAGGTTCACCGCAGGAAAGTTCAGATGAATCTGCGGAGGACCAAGAGTCAGAGGGTGAAGAAACTTCTGGCGATGTGTCTTCTGAAGAGTCAGATGAAACAGACGAAGGGGATGATGGATCTGAGAGTGTTGAAGCTGATGATGCAGAAGACATCCCTGAATTTGAAGATGAGAAGAAGGAGTGATGCTCCTTCTTGATTTTTTTCTTAGAAATCTTTTGCATTTATTCTTTCATCGAGCACTTCTTCATCTATTATGGACATTGCGTCTCGTATTATATCTGAAGCCTTGTCTTTTTCATAAGGTGGCATTATTGCCTGTTTCCATGCCTTACTCCCTCTTTTGCCGTGCATGAATCCAGGGAGGTGCTTGAGTATGGGGATTGACTTATGACCGCATCCCTCAAGCTCTTCTGCATATCTTACTATCTCTTTGAATATCTTTCTCCTTGTAAGATCAGTATCTGGTTCCTTCCCTTCAATAATATCATCAATGAAGCACAAAAGTAGCGGATTCTCGTATGAGGCTCGTCCTATCATCACAGAATCTGTATTCTCGAGATGTTTTTTTACGTCGTTGATGCTCTTGATTCCTCCATTTATCTCCACACCTAATTCTGGCCTTTCATTCTTCAACCGGTAAACATCATCATACCTTATTGGAGGAATTGTCCTGTTCTTGTGTGGGCTGAGCCCTCCAAGTATGGCGATTCTTGCGTGTACAATGAATCTTATGACTCCTGCCTCGCTGATCGTGTCTACAAAATTCAGCATATCCTCATATCTATCCAAGAGCATATTCTCATCATCAAAAATACTTCTTCCGTCTATTCCTATCCTTTGCTTGACGGTTATTGGTTTGCTTGTCTTTTTCTTCATCTCTACAACCATGTCTCTGACAAGATCAGGTTCTGACATCAAACAAGCGCCCATCTTGTACTCCGAAACATTATCCGAGGGACACCCTGCGTTTATGTTCACAGAGTGGAAGTCGAATCCATCTGCAATCTCTGTGGCTTCAGCCATCTCTCCAGGGTCTGATCCTGCAATCTGTAAGGAGATAGGTCTCTCTATATCGTTGAAGTAAAGAAGCCTGTTGTGGTCGCCTTTTATTATCGCAGGAGCTGTTGTCATCTCAGTATACAACAGTGCTTTCTTCGTCATAATCCTGCATATCCTTCTGAAATGAGTGTCGCTCCTGTCTACCATAGGAGCTATGCTTATCTTCGGAAATGATACCTCTCTTTCCATGATTCGGAAGTCTTGGTGTTCTTGTTAAAAGGTTTTCGGGATTTACTCGAGAATCTGTTGATCGCTTTCATTTCTGCTAATAAGCTATAATATGTTAGGGGTAGCACTATAGAATGACATGTTAAATTTTTAAACTAAAAGGTACAACCAAGGATTATGGCTAAAAATGATGACTTGAAGAAGAAGTATGAGAAGCTGAAGTCTTATGAGGAAGAGGCTAGGACGCTGAGCAAGGAACTTGATGATATTGAAGACAGATCCTTCAGGATCAGCCAGACCATAGAAGCGTTGGATAAGCTTTCTGGTGAAGAGGAAGGTAGCAATGCTCTTTTTCCGATAGCGGATGGTATTTTTGTGAAGGGTAAGTTAGTGGATAATTCTGGACTGCTTGTGAACTCAGGATCAGGCACTGTTGTTGAGAAGTCTGTGGATGAAACAAAACAGATGCTTGAGAAACAGTCCGATGAGATGGAAGAGTACAAGCAGCGCATAATGAGCAGGATGACGAGTATCGATGAGAAGGCTTATGAGATACAATATGAGATAACAAAAGATTCGAGATGATTAGCTTCGCATGATCTCATAGAATTTTTTTCTTGCAGGATTGTAAGAGGGCTCGATATCCATGGCTGCCATGAGATATGGTATGGCCTCCTCTTCTCGACTAAGACCTTCAAGTGATTCAGCGATTTTAGTGTAAGCTGGAAGGAAGAAGGGATATGCCGATATTATTGCTGCAAACATGTTTGCTGACTCATGATACATGTCTTTATTGAGTCTGATATCAGCAATCTTGTAGTGGAGTGCAGGATCATGTGAGTATCCGTCCTTGAGACTCTCAAGCAATCCTTCTGCGTCATCGTCTTCTCCCATATAAGAAAGGCATCTTGCCATCGTATAAGAGAGTTCAGGAGATTCAGGATAATCTTTGATCCCTTCAGATAATATATCATGCGCTTCTTCATATCTTCCTTCAGAGATGATTGTTGTAGCAACATTATTCTTGTATAATGAAGCAACTTGTTTATTATTTACAGGTACGGCTTTGGACATTGCCCCTCTTGATATGTCTATGTCATATCCTCCTTCTAATGTAGGATCCACATAAGTCCTCTCAGCCCCTATGACGACTCCCATATGGCTCTCTGAGATGCCTCTGAGGTGTAGAGGAGTTGCTTCAATACCTCTCATTGCGGCTATTGCAACCATCTCCATCGACAGACCAAGGCAATTACCTACAGGTCCATAAGTAGAATGATTGATCTCACCATCATCATTTTTCAGATAAGAGATATCCTTTTCTACTATAGATGAGAGGGATGAAAGCTCTCTCGCTCTCTTGTTGTCATTTCCAAGGTATCCCCTCTCAGGATTTATTTCCCATAATGTATCATGAACAGCCGAAAGACTTTCTTCAGATTCTTGGGATGGTCTGTTTTCTATTTTAGCAACCAAGTTCTTATCAAGCTCTAGAATATCTGACTCAGACACATTATCTCCAGGAAAAGATTCGATTACATCATCCACACTAAATGGTTTTGCATCTGTAATATCATCTCCCATACTAGAAGTAGAACATGATAATATATAAATTTTTGACGACTGGAGAAGACATTTGCCATATGCTTTTTGCTAAATTTATGTCAATATCCTATATGTTAGGTCTCCATAAAACACAGTAATGCGCAAGATTAATATATGTACTAAGTAGATTCTTTCTCATGGAAGATGATCAAGCTTTGAGTGTGATGGAGAGTAAAGTGATAACAGTCTGCTATCACAAACCTGAGTCTGTAGAAGGTATAGCAGGAAGGCTCGGTGAAGATATGGATGAGATAAAGAAAGCAATAGACAAACTTTTTTCTGAAGGTTTCCTTGTAGAGGATGATGGTTTGTGGAGTACTACAAGAGAAGGCGATTCTTACGTCTCTTCTGACCTGTATTAGTGGAAGTAATCTTATGTATTCTGTTACTTATATTTTTGATTAAATATATAAAAGCCCATTATTATTTAGATAGCATGCTTATAGAAGACTTCCTCGTAGACACCCTGAGCATAGGAAGAGATTTCGCTTACTTGGTATTGTTCCTATTCTCAATCATAATTGCATGGGTGGCTCTGCTCTTCCTGATAAGACTGTACAAAGATGATAAGATGAGGAGAAGATCAGAAGAACTATCTTCAAAGATGGATAGAATGAGCAGAAGTGTAACAAAGTCTTTCCTGAAGAACTGCCTACATGTTGCATCACATAGGAAAAGGATACTTGTAATTGGGAAGGGTTCATTGAAGATTTCCCGTAATATGAAGCGAAGATACAAGGATAAGATGATTCTCAACGCAAATGATATTGCGGATGTTGTAAAAGCTGTGGGGGATAGGACACACGCATTTGATATGGTTGTGGTAACAGATAAGGGGACTATTGAGGATGCGACTGTGAGTCTGAACATAATAGCAGAGTCAGGTGCTGATATCTTATGCTATGGAAAGATAGGTTTCTTTGAGCATCTGGCTAATAATAGTTGGTTAGTATGGGAAAGTGCTATAGAAAAGAGATTCAGGAAGTACGGGTTTGATGTCCATGCAGAAATTAAATACAGGCTTTTCAGGGAAGAGATAATCATCTACGGATCAAGGCTTTAAGCCTGCTTTTTCTTTCCTTCTTGAAATTCTCTTCTTTTTCATTGTCCTTGAAGAACTTCTGAGGGAAATTAGTTATCATCCCATCCACTCCAAGGCTCTTCATTCTCTCTATGGTCCTATCACTGTTCACAGTCCATACATTGACCCTTACACCTTGGTTCATTGCTGCTTTGACAAGCTTCCTGGTCACGAATTGGTGGGGTAGATTTATGTTCTCTGCATGTATTGACTTAACCCTTCTTAGGAAAGGTCCTATATAGTAGAATCTCCTGAAGAGGAGGCTAGGGTTCTTTGCATCTATGAATAACGCAGCAATCTCAATATCTGGCGCCTTTGTTTTGATGTATTTGAGCAGTCTGTGGTTGTATGATGATATCATGATCTCCTTCTCCATCTTCTTTTCTTTTGCGAGATCCATTATCTTGTCAGCCATCTCCATGTCTGTCCTGTAAGCTTTAATCTCTATATTCAGTCTGCATTTCCCTTTCACAAGATCCATGACTTCTTCTAATGTTGGCACTCTCTCATTATTCTTGAGGACTAGCTTCCTTATCTCTGAGAGTGTCATCTTCTTGACATATCCTTTCCCATTGGTTGTCCGGTCTACCTTCATGTCATGCATCACTATTATCTCGCCGGTCTTGCATCTACGAATATCCAGTTCTATGTAGTCTGAGCTAAGTTCGATAGCTTTTCTGAAAGCTTCCATAGAATTCTCAGGTGCAAGACTGCTAGCTCCTCTGTGTGCCATGACATTAACCATGGAAGATGGTGTCCGGGCAGTTTTTATAAAAGTTTTATTGGTTTTGGTCTTCTGTAAATGCTTATGAAAATACTCATGATAACTGCTGTGTCGGACAATCCTTTCGATTTCTGACATAATTCTTCGAAAGGCTCTGATTTTTTAGGATTTGGCAACAGTTTACCTAAGCAGAGACTCTGTTTTGAGCGTATTTCTTCATACGCTCATAGTTTATGAATTTATTCCGTGTTGGGTTTAATACCCCGGAGCTCTGCTCCGGAAGATATTAAACT
>CAZMXQ010000003.1:29779-33681 GCA_964570335.1 uncultured Methanosarcinales archaeon | reverse complement strand
CTGCGGGAAGCCCAGTAGGACAGTATACAAAAAACTCCTTTTTGGACATACCCCTTGTCTATGCACTCTTATACATCTTATTGTAACAAAAATGCAGAATTTATCTCTTATCTGGCCTTCTTGAGTTAAGGTATATGAATACCACTCCCAATATCATCAGTATCGAGAGCCAGAAGACACTTACCATCCTGAATGGCATCCTTGGAAGAGGAAGTATAGTGTACTCTAACATCAGATCCCTGTCCCTGTCCCAGCTTACAATGGTATTAAGGCTATCGCTTGTCACTTCCGCATCAGGCGCAAAAGTCACACTATTCCTTCTAGGCATCAAGAATTCTGTAGAACTATCTTGGATAGGTATTGTGGTCTCTTCAATAGGGAACACAACTTCGTTGAAAAGTATACCACTTGGACTAAAGTCAATCTCATATTCTATAGATATAGGATGATCGAAACCTGGAAGTATAGGGTTCCATATGTGTACTATCAGCTCGGAATATTCATCAGACTCTTCAACCCTAGAATCAATCTCTCCTGTATTATCCTGAGCAAGAACCTCATTTATTTCTGATGGTACAGTTGAGCCTCCATCAATCTCATATGTCCTGAAGCTTATCTCGCCTGGTATAACCGGAGTATTTCCTACATTCCTCAAGACAAGATCCATCTCTACGGTAAGAGTGTCACCAGATACTGTATAGGTCTTATCATACTCCTGGAATACAAAGACCTCGTAATCAGCAAATACAGGCATGCCAAGAAGTACCAAGAATATGCATGCTGAAATTCCTAATAGCTTTTTCATATTATACCCCTCATGACGACATACAGGAGCACACTCAACTCCTTTATGCCAAACATAATTATAGTAGTTCGAAACAATCTAAACAATGAAATATAAAACAAGGATCAGTTATAAAACTAATCCTTTTTCTTTACCATGACATAATTCATCAGGTTGATGACAACCAATGCCATGACTATTGTCACGTAGAGTCCTTCGGAGCTCTCAGACACCTTTGAGGAAAGTACAGATATCACTTCACTTGAAGGTCCTCCGTCTACCAGACGAGGGTCCAGACCTACTATGTATAAGTCTGATATCGTATAATCGCCTTCACCTTCAACTGTGTATGAAGCATTCCAAGTGCTGTTTATCTCCCCTTCTGGTGCAAAAGATGCATTCTGAGGCGTCCTTGTTGTTGGCACATCCCAATTGTAGGCAGTACCATCAAAGGATCCTTCAACACTTTGCGTTCCAGAGTACATCGGCGAGAAGTCATCCGCTGTGAACTCCTCAGGCACGAAGTCGTATATGGTTACAGTCAGGTTCTCTGGAGTATAGCCAGGACCTATGTTCCATACATTAAGAGTGACATTATATTCATTCTCCCCTATGTTTGTAACATTCTTCTCTATCTCTAGCCAATAACTGTTGATGACATATATGTACTTGAAGTAGTAGTCGTCACCACTCCTTGTCTCGAATGTAGTTATAAGCTGGTCCTCAACATCAGCAATGTGATAGTAAGGTATCATCCATATGATTGGAGGAGGAGCATCAACGTGGGATCCATCAGTGTAATTGAAGTACCATCTCTCACCCATGTCTTCCCAGGAGTTCCACCTGTTACCTTCACTTACAGTGGTATTAGGATAATACCTTTCCTTCAGCTCAGTCTTATCATTAGGATCAATACTGTCAGCATCGCTTACCCACATGCTTGTCTTGGTAAGATTGTATATTATGTCATTAGAGGCTGCAACAGTAGGTTCAGACTCCCAGATGACATTCCTGTTCTCCTCTTCATCAGTAGGTTCATCTATCCTCTTAGTGAAGTTGAACCTTAGATCAGCCCTTGCTTTTATGTCTGAAAGGTTTATTCCTGTGATTGTACCATTAGTGGAATAGCTTAAAGTCTCTTCCAAGAACTGATATGTAGAAGAGTTAGGTACTGTTTCGGGAGCACATACAGTATACTCTATACCATATGTATCGTTCCATCCCACAAAACCATCATTGACATCCCATCTCCATGACCTATTATTGGGTCTATCGACATTCTGCCAGTCCCCAGTCTCAGTTATGTTAGCAAAGGTGAAATTGAATGTTGAGTCATTCCATGGTACAGACTGCAAATCCATATCAATGCTGACATTCGATAAATCAAGACCCTGCTCGAAATCATTAGTAGCATTCTGCTGTACTACAAAACACTCATTTGCAAGTACTTTTGTCCTATGCTCATGGACATAATCCGTGGTTACATTCAGAGGAGCGTCTATGTCTGCAGTAGCATTATATGTAAATACTGTGTAATTGCCAGTACGCAACTCTGGTATATGCATCATCACATAGTCAGGATTAGGAGCTTGTATTATGTCAATAACACCAGCATCAATCTGGTCCTCCTCGTTGTCCGGGCTACTTCCATCTACCCAACCCAGGACTTCTCCTGAAGAAGAGACAATGGGTTCATCGCTGAAACTCACTGAGTGTGCATCTTCTGTTATAGGATCAGACAGCTCAAATACTATCATCTGCGTCTCTGAGCTGAGATCTATTTTCAGGTGTGTGTCATTAACCCAGATGAAATCTGTCCTGTTATCCCTATCCAGATCCTGGTTGGATGGGAATGGTTGAGGAGTTCTATTTATTACTCCTAGAGTCTCGGTAACATTCTCAGTCGTAAGACCTGAGGACTGGCTTCCATGCCTTCCATCATAGTGTATGACTTCTGTCTGCAAGTTAGCCATGTTGTCCAGACGTACCATGAGATCGTATACAGTCTCATTACTTGGATTTGTGATGTTTATCCATCCCTGTATATTAGCATCATAGACGTTTTCTTCCAGATCAAAGAATTCGGCGAAAGTGACATTCTGGTGAGCACTTTCAACCACAGTAGCATTGACGAATGTCTGTGCGAACACTCCTACGGATAAAAGTGAAAAAATGAATATTGATAAAATGAATATCTTGGTTGTAATCCTCAGTTCCATATCTTTGGTGCCGTCCAAGTTTAACCCTCGTTTATGTTTTGGTATTTTTATCGGGAAACTCCTATATAAATGTTTCTATATATGATAAAAAGGCAACAGTATACAAAAAAGCACACTATTTAGAATTCTCTTTTGACATATCCTTCTTGATCTTATCAAATTCACTCAACATCTGCTCAAAAATAGTTGTAAGAAGCTTTACATTATCTTCAATCTTGGACACTTTTGCCTCAAGCTCTTTCATACCCTTTTTTATCTCCTCTTTCTCGTCATTCGAGGCCATATTTTCCACCTGATTTCTCTGATAGCCATCTATGTGACTCATCATGGAACTTCTCAACTTTCTTTACAATATCCTTGACTGCCTTATCTGACTTATCAAGCCTTTTGCCTAGGTTTTGTATATTCTTTCGAGCATTCTTATAAAAATTCCTATCTGAGACTTTCTCTGTCTTATTACGTGCATTTTTGACTGTCTTCTTCATCTCAGGTAAGAAAATCAATATAACTATCATAGCAACTGCAAACATGAGACCATATATTATTAGATTGATTGGGTTTGAGCCACGTGATTCAACATCATCTTGAGGTACAACCTCACTGGAGGTTGAATTATCATTAGTCTCTTCAATCTTTATAGACAATCTATCCTGAGAAGGCACATCATTGACATGGGGCTGAACATTGACTGTCTCACCTTCCTCAACAGATCTAGGATTCAGATGAACTCGTATGCTCTTCTGCTCACCCTCATTCATCATAAATTTGTCAGGAGAAGACACTATCGCATCGCTACCAGATTTTATCTCCACATCAACAAGTCCCTCAGTCTGGCTTTCAAGTAGGACAATGAATTCATAAGTCTGTCTCTCATCAAGACTTCTAATGGTGAGCTCAGA
>CAZMXQ010000003.1:0-29679 GCA_964570335.1 uncultured Methanosarcinales archaeon | reverse complement strand
ACAACTATCGACTCATCCTGATACACATCAATCAGCTCCCTAGGAACTTCTATGTCTGCTGTATTCCCATCACTACCAGTTATAGGAAGATTAGAGTATGTGACCCTCCTCCCAGAAGGGACTGTGACACTCAAAGCCATCTGATCTATCGGTATGTCAGGCTCACCGAAATTCAGATTTAACTGTTTGAAAAGTACACCTTGAGGCTCAACATCTGTCCTAAAGTCAACCTCAACATTCAATCTTTCCCCTGTTTCTATAGGTCTCCAGATCTCATAATAGACAACCTTATTCCCATCTTCAAGGACTATATCCTCATCGGGCACTGACATCTGGCTTCCACCTATGGATATCATCACATCCTCAGGCTCAAGGCTACCGAACAGTACAAACTTAGCTCTGCCTGGAATCACTGGTTCCCTATATCTGTTGACGATATCGAAACTTTGGGTTATCCTTGCCGTATCATCCTCATTAACATCTACATTTACTATATAGTTATCAAGTGTCTGAAGACGCATGCTCTGCCTGCTTGCCTCCTGTGCAAGTGCATAGGGAGACATCAGTATGAGGAATATCATGATCACAATATATCTCTTCATCGTTTCACCCCTATGTCATGTCTGTTTATAATGAAAGTCATCAATAGGATACTTATGGATAGCAGCAAGGACATCACCAATATAACTCTTTCGCCACTATCACCACTCATGGCAAGCCTGGAAGCTACAGACTGAGAAGGGCTTGCCCCCTCTAGCCTTATAGGATCTATACCTACTATGTATGCATTCTCTATCGATGCCAGGGAATGGTTTCCTTCCATCTTATACCTTATGAGTACCTCACTTTCTGATAGGTCAGAATCATAAAGACCATCTCCATCAGATCCAGGCTCAAAAGCATTTAGGTCGATATGATACCCCCAATATCCAGAATATGGGCCTGATTCAATCTCACCAGAATCTGAAGATCCCAACACAAAGTCGCTTGTATCACTACCAGTCAATGTACGATCTATATCTCCGCTGGTATCAGAGATCCGTATTATGCTACTACTGTCGGTCATCTCTCTTGAAGACACCTCTATCTCACTAGAGAAAGTGATAGGATTGAAATCTTCAGGTAACATGTCAAACACTGTGACAAGCTCAGGGGTCCTTTCCTCACCGATATTCTCAAGCGTTATATTCACCTGATACCTATTAGCATCATCTGTCTCTAGAGGAGTGAATGACTTGGTAGCTTTCATAAGATATCCTCCGAGAAGGACATATATCTCCTCTATATACAGATAATCATCATCTTGGGTGGCGATTGTCTCACTCAGAGTGTATATCTGATTGCCATCATCAAGCAAATAGAAATCCGCAGTCATCCAGACCACAGGAACATAAGAATAATTGAACGACATCGTATAGTTGTCGATTGATGTTCCTGAGCTGAGGTTAATATCTGTAAACCATGTAGCATTAGCAGTAGTCATACTCATCTCACCATATTCTGTGGCAAAAAGTGTAGTATCTCCAACCCAAGAACTCTGATCTCCTGGATCCTCATACTCATCAATCTTAGTCGCCCAGAGTGATATCTGTCGAAGATCATAATCCAAAGGAGATTCTGCTATATTTGTTATATTTGATGTAGCATTCCATCCCCCATCCTCGTCAGTCCTTTCCTTTGTCGCAGACATCATTGCAGCGGTAGGTCTTCCGGTCACATTCTTTATATTCAATCCTGATAAAGAACCATTTGCTTTGAAGTATGCAGAGATATTCCCCATGTTCATCCAGGATGACCAATCATCTGAGTCTGAAAGGTTCAATGAGACATTGACAGGTGCAGTGCTATTGAACACAACTCCAATTTCCTCCCCACTATCAAGTATCCCCCCATTAGGAGTCCAATTCAGCACAGTCCTTTCATAATCGTCCAAAAAGAAATCTGCATTGTCAGAGTCTTCACCTCTCAAGCTATGATATGTGAAGAAGGCATAGTCCACTCCTTCTGTTGTAGACTCATAGAGTTGAGGAGTCTTGAATACCTCTATATCGTATATCTCTACATCCTCATCAAAGTTGTTCGATATGTTAAGGCTTATATTCACATCCCTTCCAGTCATCACACGCCAATCTGAATATGCTTCTGTGAAATTAACAGGCTCATCATAAGTACCATCAGTTATATTGAATCCTATTATAAGAGAATCGTTAGCCCTCAACTCAGAAATGACAAAAGTCGTCTCCGAAGCTCCTTGGGGCTCCTCCATGTCTACTGAAGAATCATACATGAGATAGTCTGGCTTTGCTACCTCAAACCAAGAATCAACAGCGTCTGTCTCATTGATGGTCACATTAACAGAAGATAAAGTATGGTTACCTACATTCTCAACATTGCTTATGTTCAACTGACCCTGTATGAGAGTATCCTGAAGCTCAACTCCAGTCCTGCTCACTCCAGTCCTATTTTCTCCATGCACACCTATAGCTTCTGTTATATCACTGTCTCCACCCGAAGTCTGGTCGTAGGATATAACTTGAGAGACTTGCTCAGTAGTAACAACCTCAAGAGCAGGCGTGGAGGAATGAGCCGGTAAGGTAAGAACTAATAGAAAGAATAATGATACACTAAACAGAGTTTTTCCATAGGCTTTCATCCCAAACACACTCACATAAAAATTATAATAAAAAAAAGAAAATCAGTCCTTCTTCTTTCCAAGCACTAGGCTCATCGAGAGGAGGACTATAGAGGAGACAAGCGAAGCAATAACTATAATATGTTCAGCATTTGCTGATGTCATGCTAAGTCTTGAAGCTATAGACTGGGAAGGGCTTGCACCTTCTAATCTGATTGGATCTACACCCACGATGTAAGCGTTCTCTATTGCGACTAGTGAGTGGTTTCCTTGTATCTTGTAGGATATACCGACTTCCTTATCAGCCAGTTCAGGTGTGAATCTTCCATCCCCATCAGAGGTGGCATTCAATGCTGAAAAGTCAATATTATATCCCCAATATCCTGAGTATGGACCAGATGCAATCTCACCTGTATCCTGAGCACCGAGCACATGATCGGATTCATAGAGAGACCTCCAATCTCCTTCTGTGTCTGTGACTCTCAACACTTGATTCCCATCCGTCATGTTCCTTGAGCCACCGCTTCTCTCATCCTCAGTAGAATAGACCAATGGATTGAAGTCATCAGGGACCATATCAAACATAGTCACAAGGTCAGGTGTCTGCTCGGTACCTACATTCTCTAGAGTCACATTTACCATATACCTGTTTGCGACAGACTCATCCTCCATAGGTGTCACTTCTTTAGTAGCCCTTATTAGATATCCACCGAGGAGAACATAGATCTCTTCGATGAATAGATAATCGTCCTGCGGTGACCTACTCTCATTCAAGGTGAAATATTGCGTAGGAGTATCCATAACAATGAAGGAAGTATCAAGCCACACGATTGGCACATAAGAGTAGTTGAATAGTATGCTATAATTGTCTACATTGGTACCTGCTTCCCACGGAAGGTTAAGATTCCAAGTGGCATTAGCCATGTTGACACCTTCTAAAAGACCATAGTCTGTAGCTGTAAGATTTGTCTCATTCACCCAAGTCGACTGGTTGCCAGGATCGGAGTATTCTCCAAGTTCTGTTGCCCAGATTGATGTATGTGTGAGATTGTACAAGACAGGCGCCTCAGCGTCATTAGAGAGATTCAATGTGGAGTTCCAATACCAACTCTCGTTGACCCTCTCCTTTGATACAGCAGCTCTTACGTCTGTAGGTACAGACCTTACAGAATCAAGCCTTAAACCACTCACTGAACCATTCATCTTGAAATCTGCAGTTATGTTACCCATCTGCATCCATCTACCCCAATCATCTTCGGCAGACCAATTCACATCAGGATTGGTAAGATTTTCAGGAGCAGTAGAATCAAATATGATTTGTCTGGTCTCCCCTTGAGATAAGATTCCTCCTGATGGTTCCCAAGTTATGGTTGAGAAATCATTCATATCAATATCCGCATTATCTGCATCCTCACCTCTAAGATTAGTGAAGTTGAAATAACTCAGCCCACCATAAACATCAGAGTATGGGAAAGGTCTCTTCGTAAGCATTATATCGTATATGTCAACATCGTTGACAAAGCTGTTTGTGGCATTAAGTGTGACATTTACAGATCTCCCTGTCATCACTCTCCAGAATGAATACTCCTCTGTGAAGTTAAGCGGTTCCCCAACTCCAGTACCTGAGATAGAATAATTCAGTATGAGCGAGTCATTTGCACGCAATTCTGGTATGAATATAGATATGTTGTCCGGGTTATCCGGATCCTGCATATCTACACTCACATTCACCGAGCTCTCATCCAGATAGTCTGGAAAACTTACATAATTGAGTTCTTGTATATTGGAGGTGTTAGTTATTGTGGTATTTATGGATACAAACGTCTGATTACCAACGGTCTCTACGTTGCTCAGATTGATCTCACCGAAAATAGTAGTGTCTTGCAACTCAATCCCAGTTCTGCTCATTCCTTCACGCTGTTCACCGTCAGTTCCCAAAGCTTCGTCAAGATCTCCTGGTTCTGCTCCAAGAGGACCATCAACCTGATCATAGGAAGTAGTCTGAGAGACATACTCCGTTATAACGATGTCAAGAACATCCGTCTCCGCGGAGACAGAACCCACTGAAAACAATAGTAAAACAAAACAACCAACCACCAATCTCTTAATCATATCCATGTTATATACCCCAAACGAACCCAATGTGCATATATATATGAATGATTATATGACGCTCTCATATTTAAAGTTTACCATTTTTTCAGTATTTCGGGATTACCGATTTTCTAAAATATAAAAATAATCACTTCCCAGATAAGAATCTCTCCTTCTCGTACTTGACATATAGGTAATACAATACAAACATTGCTAACACTGATATTATGAATAGGGACATCATGATAATTTCAGTATAATTTCGTCTATACAAGAGTATATTGAAGTTGTGTGGAGATACAATCTCCATTGATGAGCTATAAGCTACATCAGACATCACAAGTGGCTCTCTAAGCCTTTCCATGTCAATCTCTGAAGCAGTATAGCTTATCCTGTAAGTCTCATTGGCACCCAAGGTCGTCCTTGACATGGCGATATAAGGAGGATCTGTACCTGAAGTGTGGAAATCACCAGCTGAGAAAGCGATACCCTTCTTCCCATCGACATAATCTTCTAGGTATATGTTGATATCTCGCATAAGGTTGTTCGTCAATGTGAAAGATACATTATACCCATCAGCTTGACTATATACCCTCTTATTTACAAATAATGGAATCTCATCTATCTCATGCACCTGCACATACCCTGTTGCTAATCGCCTCAACTGATCGGATGTTATTCCTATATGGAATATATTATTCCCTGGCTGGACTGGTGCATCCATTGTGAATTCTACATCTACCGATTCACCTGGATCTAAGGAAGAGACGGTAGTGTCAAAGTATATCCATGAATTTGAAGGTAAGAAAGAGATCCCTGTCAATGTGCGATCACCAGTATTCTCCAACCTCAACACACCAGTGGTTCTCTCTCCAGTCTCTGCGCTCACACTTGGAACACTAGCATCAAGCGAATACCTAGCATCAGGGTCACTAGGTTCGAAAGTGACATTATCAACAGGATATTCCGGAACTTCTACATCTATATCGCGCTTCAGAAGCCTGAAAGTGAAATTTCCATCAGCCATCCCTCTATTTCCTGATGCATCCTCACACTCAACATTCCATGAATAGCTTCCCTCATCAAGAGGACCATAGACAAAGGTATTCTCACCTAGAGATGTCGAGAATGAAGCCTGTACCATGTCAAAATGGGATATGGACTGTTTTGATATTATGCCTCCAAGAGGATCATAGATGATATCCATCTCTTGGATATACAATCTACATGTCTCTGGATCATTTATGTCATCCACAGAATAGTCGAAGATTACAGGACTTGTCCTCACTATACTTACATTGTGAGGATCATGTAGCGTTACCTCGGGAGGGTCCACATCTTCAATCACACTTAATATTACAGTCTCATGAGCTATATTTCCCGCTGTATCATTAGCATAGACTTCAATCTCATAATCTCCAATCTGAGTTAAGTTGTCTGGAGTGAGAGTGATATTGTCCCTCAAGGATGCCATGTGGTTTCCATCAGGATATGTTATATTCATATGGTAATCATCCAAGAAAGGATCCGAGACGCTCCAGTTTATGTCGACATCTCTTATATTATACTCTGCAATTTCCGGCGAAAGGTCTATTTCAACATCAGGAGGATTTGCTGCTAAAGTGAATTGCCATACTTCTGATGATGTGCTGTCTGCACCATCATAGGCGAGCACCCTCCAATGATAATGACCATCAGGCAATAGTTCGCTTGGCTGGAAAGATGTGGTATTCTGGAATTGCATGTCAAGATCCAGATTCCTGAAAGAGTCGTTACGAGAAACCTGTAGTAAGTAGAATACCTCCCAGAAATCATCCTCGTTTGGGTCCTCTGCGTCGGGGTTCATGGATTCTGTCCAGTTGAATGTAAAGATTTCTGTGTGGAATGTGTCATTCAGAGGGTGAGTCAGATCAGGTCTTGTCGGAGGCCTATTCCTGTTTGTAACAGAAAGATTCCATTGGAGGTTTGAGATTCCACCATCAGAATTGTTGACGGTGTAATCAACAGTATAATCTCCAGAAGAATGGAAGTCGAAGTGTATCTCTGCAGATTCATTATCGCTCAGCAGAGTGTCATTCACACGCGTACCGCTATAATTCCACCTGTGTGACATGGTTCTGTTCTCTATATCGCTGACGTTCACAAGGAACTCTAGCGTATTATTCTCAAAGAACTCGATCTCGTATACCCCATCATCCATCTCAAGGAAGAAGTCATCCGCGTCTATTGTCCAGTCATGTATATCTGGAGGATGTATGAACTTCTCAACCTCAATCTTTATGGTAGCATAATCCGTAAAGGCATTATCACTTACAGATACATTAAGCTCTGTCATACCCCAGTCATCAGGATGAGGGTCGTCACAAACAATATATCTCCCTTCAGCAACCTCACATTCCATAAGACTTGTATTCGAATGAGAGAGGATCTCATAATCAAGATTTTCGTATGGATCATCAGGATCGAAACTTATCTCCCATAGGTCGATCATGTCATCAGGGAAAGTAGTATTCTGCATGATGGAATAGTTACTATCATTGATCTCAGGAGGCAGATTAACAGGGAGAGCCTCAACATTGAAGTGTTCAGTATCATTCCAGCCTTCTTCGTTCTCAACCTCCATCCTTACTGTCCTATTTCCTGTCCAACCATCTATCGTAGTTATGTTGAGAATACCATTTTCAGGGTTCAATATGAAATCGAGATCGTCTCCGAATGCACTCCATTGGAGATCCTCCCATAAGTAATGTTCATCGTTGAACTTATCGCTAAGGTTAATAGTGTCGTTCCATAGATTTGTGTACAATGCGACATCTGGAATCTCATCAGATATGTATGGATATACAGTGAGAGTGAAGTTGTTAGATGTCGTTGAGAGGTTCAGATTATTCTCTGCGGTTATTGTCATCCATCTCTCTTCTATGCCTATCCAATTCTCATCAGGAGTTATGTTCATCATGGATGAATTCTCGTCAATATCTACTGTGAGGTTCTCAAGATCTCCCGTGAAGTCGTATGAGAAATTATGATCCTCCATGTAGTGATCATAGAACCAATCCGTAAGGTTCATCTCCAAAGTAGTGTTCTGCTTCCATGTCTTATTAGGTATCGTGTTAAGTCCTGGAGGGACATCTGTCCTTGTTGCGTTTATCATCCAGGTCTGTGTATCATACATCCCATAAGTATCATTGACAACAAGAGTAACATTCCTTGTCCCATACTGCACGAAATCCACATACCATTCGAACAATCGCCCTATCTGTTCTAAGACGCCATCGACGAACCAATAGAACCAAGAATTAGGTAATCCGCCCGGCTCTCCTGGATGCTCAGCATCAGCTGTGAAATTGAGAGTAGTATTGACATCCACCTCAATATGCTCGTCTTCTGTTGTCCACCATGTACCATTAGTTATGTTCCAAAAAGTTATCTCCGGTTTTGCTGTCACATTCAAGGTGAATACATTGGATGACACATTACGACCGAAAGGATCAGTGGATACGACTCTTGCACTCCTTGGGCCATAGAAGAGAGGATCTGGAATGAATCTTATACTCTTCTCTTCATTGTCAATATCGGTACTGATGTTGGTTATAGGATCAGGTTCGACGCTGAAATTAAGCTCATCATCTTCTTTATCCCAGAAGTAATCACTAACATTATCAAATGTGTAATTAGTGCTTATATTCCATTCAATATCAGGTATGTCTATTATATTCTCTTGAAGCTTGTTCACATTGATCGTCCTGTTCTCCCTTGATAAGCTTGTAGCAGATCCGTCTTCTGTCTCACACATCACATTCCAATCGAAACTGCCGGTAGAGTCAATAGCTTCCATTGTGAAATTACCTTCTGTCACATTCTCAAGAGTCTGGTCATGAGTCTTCCATTCTCCTGTCTTATTAGTCAAGGGGGAGCATGTAGATGGCAAAGTGACAGAGAATCCAAGGTCTATCTCTTCACCATACTCAGCATAGTACTCATCCTCTGGATTCTCGAGATATACCATGAAGAAATCAAAATCGAATGTGTCATTCTGGCTCTGGTATGAATAGATTGAGCTGAGGTTGAAGTCCCAGATGACATCATAATCCACCTCACTCCATATTGTCGGCACATATCTGGAATAGAATTCATCGCTTTGTATGCATGAATCCCCTTTTTCCATGATGTTGGATCCCGTGTTGATACAGCTTGTATAATTGTTGTCAAAGATTATGTTCTCGTCAGGGTTTCCAGTTGTGTTTGGAACAGGTATTGCCCAGAGCCTTACATTATTTATCTCTATAGGGATATCATCATCATTGGTGAATGTGAATCCTCCTCTCCATTCTGAGGATAGATTGAAAGCATCATCATCAGAAGTCTCAACATCATCACTTATCCTCTCTTTTTCTGTAGAGAAGAAAGCTCTTGGAAGCACATTGAAGTTGTATTCAGGCAATATACCATCACCATCTATATCATATGATGCGCCAGGTATAGAGATCTCGCCGAATGATGAACTCCTGCATGTGACATTTAGCAGATAGCTAGAACCTTGGTCAAGATAAAAATCAAAAGTAAGGTTATTACCGTCCTTCAAGAGATCAGGTTCATCATCCTCTGCTGAATGACCTATATATTCGCAGAAGTCAGGAAGAGTAAGGTCCATACTTATCTCGTTATCATACTCGAAACCGCTTGTCAGATTATATCTGATAGTAAGGTCATCCATATCCTCAAAGAAATCTACCTTTTCTGAGAATGGAGACCCATCAAAATTTCTTTCATACCCTATATCAAGCTTTTCACCTTGAGGAACACTATAATTATAGTATGAGAAGTTTGACATTACTGCATTGAAAGCACGATATTCAAAATCATCATCCAAAGAGAGATTACCATATAAGTAATTATCTTCATAAGATGTTATGTTCCCTCCTTCCTCCACAAACACAGTTGGAGATTCTAGAGCATATGCATCAAATGATAGCATGAGTCCAGATATAACAAAAAAGAGTAGGAGCATAGCTCTTGACAATTTTACTGTTCCTTCATTTGCTATTGATTCTTTCATTATCTTTCCTCAGTTTATATGGTATGTGCCTCCGAACAGATAGGCAGATGATAGATCGTAGAACGGTGTTGTAGAATTCACCTCTATTGTATAATCTATCACTTTTGACGAGTTCCCATCAATCTCATCTATATCCCATGAATATACAGTTCCTTGCCTCACATCATCTATCTCTTCTCCTGACCATGGATCATCATTGAACTCTGGAATGAATTCTTCATTCACAATATCAGAGACTGTTATGTCGTACAGCTTATTGTTGCCGAGATTAGAGAGATTCAAGTAAACGGTGAACTCATTGAAACCTTCGTGTACAATGTCCTTCTCGATATCAAGTCTTGAGAGGTCGACATCAAGGATGCCTGAGTCTTCCTCGTTTCCAGCTACATAGAATTCTTCCTCATCATCCGTGATAGAACATGAGATGTTATGCTCTCCTATGCTCTCTGGCTCGAAGATTACACTCGACCAACCCGAGCTGTCAGTTGTCTGCGTACCTATATGACCATCAAGATCAGAGTAGAAGTCCACCTCATATCCAGCGATCTCATCTCCAGATATCGCATCAGTAACCTTACAGGATACTCCCGTAGAATAACCAAGAGTGAGTGAGTCTCTTGTCAGTGACCATTCTCCTATGTATGATACTGAGTAGACATCTATATCGTTTGATGCTTGCAAGTCATCGAAATCATCAGATTCACACATTACATCATACTCATAATTTCCCCTTTCTGAGAAACTCCTTGTATGAGTGTATAATTCTTGATCACTTTCATAAGTCATTCCTGTGGGACCTGAGGAAAAGTCGATATCACACTGAGCATCCTCTATAGCGCTGCCGTCTGTGAAGTTTGTGTAGTTTGCATTAAAGTCAGCATCCTCATCAATAAGAACAGTCTCATTATCAAAGTCAGGACTGCTACTGTCCCAAACCAAGAGCTCCGAGTCGAAACCATCACCGCCTGCATAAGCACTGAAACTATCTACTGTGAATTCTACATGAGTCTCATTCTTATCAAATATTATATCTGTGTATTCCCATGAGCCGCAATTATCGCGTGAATAATCCCATTCTTCACATCTGACAATCTCATTGATGTCAGAATCATCTTTCCTTTCTAGCACGATATCCGCATCTTCGATATCAACACCATCCATGGAGAATACATCAGTTGATATCCTCTCGCTCTCTACTCTAGGAGATTTTATTCCTGAGATGTTAGATACAGATGGAACACCTCTTATCGATACGCTTGAGGATGAACCCATCGAGAGGTCTATATCGTATCCTGAACCATCGTGTATTATATCCTCCAGAGCGATCTCATTCCCTCCGTTACCCATAGATTCATCAAGCATCGGCCCTATCACCATATCTTTTGCGAAATCTATCCTCGAGAGTATCCTTGCATATTCGGCAGAGGATAGATTTACTTCTGATATGTCTGCCACTATATCTCTATCCTGAGGAGTGCTTGATAGGAGAGAGATGTCTGAGTTACCTGGATTCATCATCATAGATAATGAAATCTTGTCTTCGTCGAGATCAGTTATCATTAGAGTCTCAGTCTCATCATACGTCCTTCCCTGGTCTGCTTTTCCATTCTCCAGATCAGGATGTACTGACTCTGGATCAGATACATCAACAGCAAAAGCCCTAGTATCAGAAGAGGAGAACATCTCTTCACTCAGTACAAGCATATACTTCTTTCTCCCGAGTGTATCATCATCAACATATGACTGTGATCTGATCTTGTAGACTCCTATCTCTTCTGCTGTAAAGGATATGCTTGGAGAAACACCATCATCATCAATAGTGCTTCCATCGGGGAAAGTGACTTCAAGGGATGTGTCTGCATCCATCTCTCTTCCGTCTGTACTGACAAAACTATATATCTCTACTTCATCATCCAGAAGACGGATGTCTTCATTTATTATCTCCAGATAAGTGTCTGGTGATCTGTAGTGCGCAGTTTCCAGCACGCTGTACTTTTCTTCATCATGCTCAAGGGTCACATTGATGTTATACTCGCCCGCCTCTGTGAAATTCACAAGGCATTCAAATCCAGAATCACCCTCAATGTCAAAAGTGCATGATTGCCTATCATCATAACTGTAATCATCAGAATCCTCTGGCCAGACACTTATGTACAACAAGGATTTCTCATTTATGTTCGTACTTACATCTCCTGTTATCCTTCCATCCTCATACTCATCTTCAAGTTTGACATCGAAGACTACATCTCCTGGATTGTCTGTGATATCAGTATCATCAAGCAACTCCTCTTCTATGTCCTGCTGATCAAAGTCAGCATACCTATAGTATCGCTCTCCATCAAACACAGTCTCCGCTACCATAGTGTACTCAGGAGTATCTTCAGCAGAGCAGTTGAATGAACCTCTTCCATCACTATTTGATGTATCACATTCTACAGAGGAGAAACTTCCTGAGCTTGAGTAAGGATAGAGGGTCACATTAACATCCAGTGATAGATAATAGTGACCTTCATCTGTTATCAGAGATGAGTTAATATCTCCCATGAATTCTATCATCCCATCATCTATCGAGGCATTCTGTATTATCACATCAAAGAAGAACTCATTATCTTCAAGGTCTTCTTCAGAGAGGTCACCTGGGTCGACTATGTATCCCATTATGCCTGCAGATATAGGCATTGCCAAAAGAGATATCACTGACAGAGCTAGAGATATCATCAACATCCTTCTGATAATAGCCGATACAGACCTTCTCCTCTGATCATATCTCATGTCACTTCATACCTCCCTGATGAGGTGATAGGACGATAATCTCCAGGAGAATCCGGTTCCTCCGATGATGCATTACACATCATAGACACATTCCTTATCTCACGAGGGGTCACTCGTTTTCCGATAAGCTTAGAATATCCGGAGAATACCTGTTGCACCCTCCTGGAGCTCATCCTATCGCCTTTTTTGTTAGTGAAAATGTATTGCTGTCTCATATCTGCCCTTGATGATATGAGCATTGAGAAAGTCTCAAGAGATATGCATGATTGTCTTCTTTCTGAGAATCTTGAGTCATTATGCGGTATATTCAACCTTGTACCTTTGACATCATCATATCTTAAGTCCAATGTCTGGCCAAGTGTCATCCCTGTCTCAAGGATTAGTCTCAGCATCAATAGATACTTCTTTTCCTTGATTGAGTCTTCTATTGTCGATATGTCTTCAAGTGTCAGACAACTCCTCTTCTTTCTGGTCCTTTTTTTCCTGAGTTCAGAGATACTCATACCCAGCCTTTGCTTGACAATCTGCTGTATCCTTCTCTCTGTCAGGTTTTTGCCGTGCCTTGAGAATAAGTATCCACTTCCTTTGACCGAGAAATGAGAAATCTCTTTGATCTTTGATTCATTGAGCGGCAAAGAATCTAGTTCAGAAGCCTTAAGAGAAGAGATTGAATTTGCGTTCATTCCATTATATGCCAAGAGGCAGACCAACCTATCACGATCGTCATCAATCCTACTGAAATCTACATCTAGCGCGCCAACGCTATCGTTTTCGCTTAAATACACAAGTGACCCCTCAGCAAAACGAAAACTCACAAATCCATTTCGCAATTGTTTTTATGCGAAATTGGTATTTAAATCTTTAGAAAAAGTCAGAATAAAAAAAGAAAAAAGTGTGGAATCATTCCACAAGAATCTCACCGACCATACCTTCTTCAGCATGGTTACCAACACTACAGATGAACTCGAAATTACCTTCTTCATCAAAAGTGTAGGTGAAACTGTCAGTCTCCCCTTCACCTATGACCTCAGTACCCACATCAAGTTCAGGTATCACGAAATCATGAGTACCACCTGTGTTGGTGAAGACGAACTCTACTGTCTCGCCTACCTCAACATCAATAGTATCAGGCTCGAATGTCCTTCCGTAACCCTCTACCTCGATAACTCGAGTCTCATCTTCTGCATCTTCATGCTCTTCGGCATCTTCTGATTCTTCTTCGTCAGCTTCTTCATCATAAGCTTCCTCTGAATCCTCTTCATCCTGTTCTTCATCAAGTGCTTCATCTGATCCGAAGAATGGCTCGTCAAGTTCTCCTACAACAGGCGCAGCACTCAGCTCATCACGATCACCATGGCGCTCTATGAAATCATCTGTGAACTCCTCTACTGTGCCACAGTTATCTGCCACTGCCTCTTCTCCACCTGGATGGCTAGAAAGATAATCAGTCATATCATAAACATAATCTTTGTATCCTACCCAGCAAGAATCTTCTGAATCATACTCAGCAACTTCATCCCAAGATACTACATCAAGTTCTACTTCTGTCCCATCGATGTCCAAATCATCATCATATTCTGGAGCACATGCAACAACTAGAAGAGTTGATAGTAGAATCCCAATCAAGAGATATCTCTGTCTCATGGTAAATAACCTCCTATATTCTATTGAATATAAGACAGAATTCGTACGTTAATAAAATTTGTTATAAAAATATAAAAAAAAGAAATCAGGGATATTCCTGATCATTGAGGAGGTACAATCATATCAACGACTTCTGGATCGACACCTTCACTTTCAAAGAGCTCTCTTATCTCTTCTGGCGTCATCTCTCTAGCAGCCTCTTCACCATGCTCTTCGATGAATTCCTGCTCTATCCGCATTATCTCATCCAGCTCCTCTTGAGTGATCTCTGGTTGTTCAATCTGCTGAGGCTGTTGTCCAGCAGCAGGATCTTGCGGCTGCGGCTGTGGCTCCGGTTGAGGCTGAGGTTCCGGCTGTGGCTCTGGTTCCTCTCCTGGTGCCACCGCATTACCTGTAGGGTCTTCTGGTGCACAAGCACCTAATACCAATACTGATAGAATCAGCATTACAAAAATACCATAACGTTTCATATTACCACCTTTGCATCAAAACTAAAGAGGTCTTTCATAAATGTTATGAAACAGGGATTCACCAGAAAGCCAAACGCTAAGACTAATAGAATGAGAATTTTACATCAAGAAACGCTATATATCATTTTGAAAAAAAAATATTAAAAAAAAGAAGAGGGAAATCACTTCCCTTCGTCTTCTTCAGGAACAAGCTCATCGATGATTGGCATAGGAATCTCCTGTTCTTGGAGCCTTTTCCTGACATCTTTAGCAGGTTTGCCTTTCAGCTCACCTATGGTCTGCTTCGCTGCCGCAATGAATTCATCACGACGCTCCTGCATCTCCTCTTCAAGATGTTTCCTCTCTTCATCAAGCTCCTTCTGTTCCTCAGCAGTGATCTCTGTCTTTCCAGAGCTTATCTTCTTATCGTACTTACCATTATTGATGTCCTTTATAGACTCAGAGGCATGCTTACCTTCAACAAAGACGCCAATAGATTGGCATGAGCCGCATATCTCTTTGACTTTCTGCTTAAGATCCTTTCCTATCAGAGCATCCTCTTTCATCTTAGCTATCTTTATTATCTGCTCGATCTTAAGATCTGCGATGTGCTCTGCCTTAGGATTGCTAGACCCCTTCTTGACTCCAGCTTCCTGCTTTATCAGAGCGGATGCTGGTGGTGTACCTATTGTTATGCTGAACTCTTTAGTATCTGTGTCTACAGAGACTGTAACAGGAACCTGCATACCAGCAAAATCCTTCGTCTTCTCATTGATAGAATTCACTACTTCTCCTATGTTCACTTTCAAAGGTCCTAAAGCCGGACCAAGAGGCGGTGCTGCTGTAGCCTTTCCACCCTCTATCATAACATCTACTTTCTCTGTTGCCATATTATCACTCTCCACATTTAAGTGTTGGATACCTGGTGTTCATGAGACGCGCCAAGCGACCAGTCTGCAACAAAAAACTGAGAATTATTTATAAATGTTAGCTTAGCTTTTTAACCATCATTGACAGACCATCGCCATTCTTGTAGGCTGGGCCAAACTCAAATATCTTTCTGAAATCATTCTTCTCGTAGAACCCAATAGATTCAGGTACTGAAAAAAGGAATACCTGTCCGGGATCATTCATATCAATCATCTCCTCAAGCATAGCAGTCCCTATCCCCGAGCATCTTTTATTTGGAGACACTGCCATAGAATTTAGAGATATGTCTCCATCATTCAGTTCGATAGAGGATACATAATCTGGATCCACATGATCAACAAAAACTTCTCCTTTTCCAAATGACTTAGATAGGCTTTCCAGCCAGTCCCTAAAATGTTCACGCGCTTTATCATCAGTGCGAGAAGCAAATCTCAGATACCTTCTTGTTGACTCACGGTGTTTTAAAGAATAAGGGTCATCAGGATCTCCAAATACAGAGTAGGTTGTCAGACCTACAAGTTCCCTATCGCCTACAGCAATCAGATGTCGGCCTCCAAGAGCATTCTCAAGGTCGTACCCATAGGGCTCGAAAGCTTCAGTGTATAAGTCGATAAAAGATTCTTTATATCCCTCAGACAAAGGTTCAATGTGCATAATGGAAGAGATACAGTGTAATTTATAAGATTTATGAGAAACTATTTATTGATGTAATCAATACAGGAAGTATGGCAAAGTCTATCTTGATAGATATGGATGACACATTGTACGATTTCTTAGGAGGGATTACTGCACTGTATAGGAAGAGGTACCCCGATGAGCCTTTCATTGATCCAGAGGACATGTATGATAATCATATATCGAGAGTATATAGAGAAAAACTTGGTGAAAAAGCAGGACGCCAGATGGAAGAGCTCTTCAATGCGAAAGAATTGTACAGAAATCTAAGACCCTTACCTAAAGCTGTAGAAGCGGTAAATGAAATGATTGATGAAGGATTTGATGTTCAGATGTGCTCATCTATCATCAATGACTTCAGGTCTTGTGTGCAAGAGAAATATGAACTGGTGGAGAGGGACTTTGGAGAACACTTGAAAGATAACCTGATCTTGACAAGAGACAAGACAGCCATAAAGGCAGATGTCCTTATTGATGATAACCCAAGAATCAAAGGGAGATATACGCCAGAATGGCAACAAGTACTGTTTGATCAGCCATACAACAAGAAAGTAAGCCTACCTAGAATAATCTCTTGGAAAGAATGGAGAAAAATCCTCAAATAAAATTAATGAAAAGAAAAAATAAGAGGAAATCACTCTTCAGAGTCTTCCTCGCCATCCCTTCTTATTACCTTTATCGAGTCTATGCTCAATGTTATTGGTATAGGGACTGCAGAGTCAAGAAGCTCGACAACAACCTCTTCCTTTGTAGGGTCGATCCTTGTGATCTTGACCTTCTCCCTCTTGAAAGGACCTGAGATGATCTCCGCAATGTCATTCTTCTGTATGTTGACCTCTTTCTTGACCTGTTCAAGCATATGCTCTATCTCTTTGTAGTCAACAGGAGCAGGTAGAATTCCTCTTGCATAAGGAACATTGTATGCCGCTTGTTCAGCATCATACTTCGAAGCTGCTTCCATGAAGATGTAGCCTCGCATACCATGAGGCCTTATCACAGCATATACTGCCATCTTCTTCCTCTCTACATTACTGCTCAGGAAATCCATGACCTGGTCTTCCCTATTAGCGGTAGTCCTTAACGCATAAATCTGCGACTCCTGTTTTGGAGTCTCGTTTTCCTGCTCATCTGCCATAATGATCACTCTCGATTCAGAACAGATATGTTGCTGCCATCTGTGCTATGAAACCCATAGCCCCAATAGCAAGAATCCCTAGACCTGAAACCTTAACTATAGCCTTGAACTCTTCCATCGTAGGCTTTTTGGTGACCTTTATCACCCTCAAGCACTCGTTCAAGAATCTCTTCATTGCCATAAAATCCCCTTGCCGGTCTCATTTATATATCTTGCCTTGATACATCAACTATATCCGTTTTCTTCTGGAAAGACCTCTAGGTCGTATAAACATCCCAGAAGAATGGAGATTAAGAATAATAGATTATTTAAAAAGGTTACTGTTAGAAAAGAAAAAAAGTAGAGAAGACGGATCAGTCAACGAACTCTATTCCAAGCTCAGACTCAGCATCCTTCTTCCTCTTCTCAGTAAGACCGCCTCTACCGAATATCTGAGAGCTCTTCACACCTGTGACTATTATCATCACCCTCACGGTACTTGCCATGTCTTCAGATATCTGGGCACCCCATATGACTCTTGCATCCTCATCAAGCTTCTCTGAAACGACTTCCACGACCTTTCTTGCTTCATCTAAGGTCATATCGTTCCCACCTGAGACATTGATCAGCGCCCCATTCGCTCCAGACACATCGACATCTAGCAGAGGATTATTGAGAGCTTTCTCTACTGCCTCTTGAGCCCTATTCTCGGTATCGGATTCACCCACACCTATAAGAGCGACTCCACCGTTGCCCATGACAGCTCTAATATCTGCAAAGTCAAGGTTCACTAGACCTGCTTTCGTAACAAGCTCGGCGATTCCCTTTACTGAGTTTGTAAGAATCTCATCTGCTACCTTGAATGCAGTCTGCAGTGGAAGGTCTGGTGCGAGCTCCAGAAGCTTATCATTAGGTATTACAATCAGAGTATCAACTATATTCTCAAGCTTCTCCAATCCTAAGATAGCATTCTCATATCTCCTATGACCCTCCATGGAGAAAGGTATTGTGACAATTGCTACTGTGAGAGCACCACTCTTCTTAGCGATGTCAGAGACAACTGGAACAGCGCCTGTACCTGTTCCACCTCCGAGACCGCATGTAACGAAGACCATGTCCGCTCCAGTAAGAGACTGTTTTATCTCTTGCTCTTGCTCTCTTGAAGCTTCCTCACCCACTTTAGGGATGCTACCTGCTCCAAGACCCTTAGTGGTGTCTTTACCTACAAGTATCTTCTTGTCAGCAGTCGTGTATAGAAGATCCTGAGCGTCCGTGTTGACTGCTACAGTCTCTGCTCCTACTATGCCGACTTCAGAGATCCTATTGATGGTATTGTTACCTCCACCACCACAACCTACTACCTTTATCATAGCCTTCTGCTTGTCGAGCATCTGCTCCAACTCAGCGTCAAGCTCCTGATTATTGTTCTTCTTAGGCTGTTGCGGCTGCTGGTTACCCTGCTGCCCAGAGAGATTACTCTGAGGATAGGTACGATTCTCCTCACCAGAACTCTGAGAGAAATTCCTAGAATCTTGATTTTCCTGATTTCCTTCGCCTTCAACTCTGTCTATCGTGTTTCTTATAAAACTGTCCACATTCCCCACCTCTAGACCAAAAATGAACCAATATTATCGCTATTCTTCATGAAAATCCAGAAGACACTTCTTAAGCGTTCTTCCACACACCCACTGGATTATGCACTATTTCAAGAGTTCATCTGCTCATATTTAAATTTATGTCTAATGTAATACATAGTTTCTCTCCCTTCAGAATTCAGCAGTTTCAGAGCTCATAAAATGTAGAAAACTGTAACCAATTAATGATGAAAATAAGGAAGAAAATTGGCTTATTCGGTTGAAGCTTCGCTTCCGGTGCCCTTATTGTCACCCTTGAACGTAATCTCCTTTACATCCACTGAACCAGTTATCATCTCTTTCAGCTTCTGTGACATCTCTTCAGGAATCTCAGGAAGACCCTTGAAATTGATCGTCGCTTTAGAACCGTCATCAGAAACCTCTATCTGATAATTATCAGGTTTCATATTGAGCTTCATGGTGAGCATCGCACCTATCTGTTCTTTCTTATCATCGACCTTGTTCAATACCTTCACATCGTATACAAGATCCTTGCCAGATAAAGGATGGTTGAAATCTACTATCGTCCTACCACCTGTAACAGTCTTCACAAATCCTATTGTTCCATCAACATCAACCTGCAGTCCGGGCCTTGGAGAGACATTGTTTGACTTGAACTTATTAGTAGGAATAAGCTTCAGGAGTTTTGGGTCTTTCTTTCCGAAAGCTCCCTCAGGAGAGATCTCTACCTTGTCTTCAAAACCGAGCTCTTTCCCTTCCAGGGATTCATCCAACCCTTTCAAGACCATATTCTGCCCAACACAGACAGTGACAGGTCCGTAAGTAGCCTGAGGATTGTATATTCCGTTCTTCTGTGCAACCTCTTTGGATGTAGTGTCAAAGATATAACCTTCTCCCTTGACACGACCAGTGAAATCGATCTTTACGAAATCTCCCTTCTTTATCTTTTCCATAACCTCGAAGAACTCTAAAGTATTTTTAAAACTTATTGAAACGGAGCAACACATATTTAAATCAAGATAATGATATCCCATAAATCTTATACAAATCAAGATATATAATACATATGGAGAATTGACGTTCAAATGACAAGAGTCATATTATACAATATACAGTACTGCGCAGGCCTGAAAGGCTCATTCTGGGAGTATTTTAAATTCTGGAATCTCTTCAGGTCCCCAAAATATCTTGACTATGTGATAGCAAACGAACTGAAGAAGTACAATCCCGATATAGTTGGTCTTGTAGAGGTAGATACAGGGTCGTTAAGGTCGAGGAAGAAGGATGAGACATCTTATTTCATGGATTTCTTTGGATTCAGCGATAAGGCAGAGAAAGTTAAATACACTAAGAAAGGACTTTCAAGCATAATGAAGGTGCTGCCCATCACAAGGAAACAAGCAAATGCTGTGATCTCAAAAAGAGAGATTGAAGATGTCAAGTATCACTACCTAAGCAAGGGCACTAAGAGAGTCATCATAGATGTGAAGTTCAAGAGACCAAAACCGTTCAGGATACTACTTGTTCACCTATCACTAGGGAAGCAATCAAGAAAGAGGCAGATAAAGGAGCTCATAGATATTGTTAATGGGATAGATGATCCTTTCATACTAATGGGTGATTTCAATATCTTTGACGGGCTGAAAGAGATAAGAGAACTTATACGGAAGACAAGGCTCAATTATTATCATGGTCTACAGAGGGGATATACCCAGCCGACCAATAAACCAACCAGAGCGCTCGATCTTATACTGGCCTCTCAAGACATAGATGTGAAGAATTATAAGATTCTTGATCTGGAATACTCAGACCACCTTCCTGTCATGATAGATTTCGAGATCAAGTGAACGATCAGATCACCCATTTTCTGGCATCTTTCTCCAACAGGGAGGCTGCTTCTTTGGGAATTTTGCCATCATCATACTTTACAATTTCTTTCTCTTTTTGATCCAATATAGGCGAGACAGCCACCCATGATTCTCTTATCTCTTCCCAAGAAGGGAATATCGACTTATCATCGATGACAATCGCTTCCATGACATTCTCATAAGCTTCGGGGGTATCTATACCATAAGTCGATGAATGATCTAAGACAAACTCTGACCTTCTCGATTCCCATCCTTTTCCGTGTGCCTTCATATTTATCCCCATTCTTATGTCCATCTCAGGTTGGATGTCTATCGTGATATGGTTTGGATCAAGGTATTTCTTGCGCTCATGTTTATTCCTCATATTCTTGAATTCAACATATATCTTGGAAGCCTTCTTTCCCAATCTCTTTCCTGTCCTTACATATATGGGCACTCCTGAGAAATCGAATGTGTCAACATATGTCTTGAATGCGACAAAGGTAGGTATATTTCTATCCAAAGAGGAATAGCTGCCCAGTACAGGAGACTCGATCCCTCTCAATGATGAAAGCACTTTTGATTTCTCGTGAGAGATAGCATCAGAAGAGAATGTTGACGGTTCTGACATCGTGAGATGAGCTATAATCTGGAAGATATGATTCTGGACCATGTCTCTTACTATCCCCACTTTCTCATAGAATGCCATCCTATCTTCAATACCTGAGGATTCATCTATGATTACCTGGATGTGATCGATGAAATCTTTATTCCATACTCCTTGTATAATCTCATTAGTGAATCTCATCACCAATATGTTCTGTATGAATTCCTTACCCAGATAATGGTCCATCCTGAATATGTCTTCCTCTCTGAAATTCTCTGTCAGCAAACCGTTAAGCAGTTTCGCCGATTCCAGATCAGTACCGAAAGGTTTCTCGACAACGACCTTCTCTCTCACTTTTCTCTTGGAGTCTTTACTTATAGTATCAGAGATGCTCCTTATTATAGAGACTATGGACTCGTACAATCGTGGAAGGACCGCAAGATTGTATACTATCTCGAAGTCTTCTTTTCCAGAAGCGTCGATTATTGCTGAAGCTATCTTATCTATATCTGGGTTTGAGACATCAGTATTCACGTAATGTATATTATCCAAGAAATCAGATGAAAGTGGAGAAAGTGACATCCCAGAGATGAACTCTTCCCTATCCTTGTATCGCCTCCCAAGTGCTACTACAGAAATATCATGATCCTTCTCCCAAACCTTATTATAAGCAGGGAACAGCTTATTCTTGGCAAGGTCTCCTGTTCCACCAAATTGCACGAACACAGTCTTTTTTGCCATGATTATAACCCCGCGTCTTGATCAGTTATGATGTGAAGGTTCTCAAAGTCGTAGAAATAAGCTGCCGGGCATTCTTCATAATCACCTTCCATGAATAGCTTCAGAGCATCCTTTTTTCCTTCTCCAAGGAACAGTAATATTATGTGGGCATCCTGATTGAATGCATTGAAAGTCATAGTGGATCGTTTCGGAGGATCTTTCGGTGAGTCTTCCATGTATTCCACTAGGTTATTTGACTCCAATTGAGGAAAACCAGGGTATAGTGCCCCTACATGCCCATCCTCTCCTACTCCAAACACAACTATGTCAAACTTTTCTGGTATGAGTGATGAGTAATGCTTGAGCTCTTCTTCTATCATACTAGGATTCCCAGAATAAGAAGGAGCCAGGAGCTGGTCTTCTTGCACTTTTCCTTCTTTGATAGCATCATCAAAGAATTCCTTCCTTATCGTATCAACATTCTTTTCTCCTTCGACACGTTCATCTACCAGATAGAAGAGACATCTCGAGAGTAGATTCTTTCCTATATCATCCTTTAATGTATGCAAGATGGGGACTATACTCCTTCCTCCCGGAAGCCCTATATTGATCCTTTCCTTAGAAGGAAGTCCCTCTAATATCATCTTGAAGAACATTCCAACTTCCTCTTCCTTAGATATCTTGTATTTTCGCATAATGGCATCACCAAAATCCTATTTAGCAATCAAGCATCATAAGTGCTTGAAGTTGTATCTCCTCCCTCTCCTGTCCAATCTGTATGGAAGTGCTTCCCACGATCCTCATCAATTCTCTCATATGTATGTGCACCAAAGAAATCCCTTTGTGCCTGAACAAGATTCGCCGGTAACCTCTCTGTGGTATAAGCATCAAAGTAAGAGAGAGCTGAGGAGAATGAAGGACAAGGAACCCCAGATAATGAACAATAAGCTACAAGCTTCCTTAAGGGTTTCTGGCCCTCCTCGACAACACTCTTGAACATTTCAGAGACAATGATATTATCAACATCTTCATTCTCAAAGGAATCCGCCAGATCGCTTAGGAAAGCAGACCTTATTATGCATCCTGCTCTCCACACTCTCGCTACAGAGGACAAGTCTATATCCCAACCAAAAACTTCAGAAGCCTTCTTCAAGAGCTGGAAGCCCTGAGCATAAGACAACACCTTTGCAAGGTACAATGCTTTTGACATATCCTCTTCACCCAGATCAAATCCAGGGTCCTCTATTACACGAGCAATAGTTCTTGAAGCTTTTTTCCTCTCATCAACATAGGAGGAGATAAATCTTGCAAAAACTGACTCAGTTATTATAGTTGCAGGCACTCCTTGTTCCAGAGCATTGAAAGCAGTCCACTTTCCTGTTCCCTTCTGACCTGCAGAATCCAATATCTTATCCAACACATATTCTCCATTCTCCTTCTTCCTCAATATCTTCTCGGTTATATCTATCAGATAACTGTCCAACTTTCCCTTATTCCATGCACTGAATGATTCGGCCATGCTTTCATTATCATATCCCATGGACTTCATCATGTGGTATGTCTCTGCAATCAGTTGCATGTCTCCATACTCTATACCATTATGCACCATCTTGACAAAATGACCTGCTCCTCCTGAACCCATGAAATCACAGCACGAGACCCCTTCATATTTCGCAGATATGCTCTTCAAGATGTCCTTTATCTCTTCCCATGCAGATTGATCGCCTCCTGGCATTATAGAAGGACCTTTCAATGCCCCTTCCTCACCACCAGAGATGCCTGTACCTATGTATCTTATACCTTGTCGCTTGAGATCTTCATAGCGTCTTTCTGTATCTACATAATTGGAATTTCCTCCATCTATGAGTATATCGCCTTTCTCCAGATGTGGAAGGATAGAACTTATTGTCTTATCTACTGCTTCGCCCGCCTTAACCATCATCAGGATCTTCCTTGGTGGTGCCAGTGAGTCGACAAACTCCTTTACAGTACTACAACCCTTAACATTTTTATCAGATGCTCGACCAGAGATGAAACGATCGACCTTTTCAGTGGTCCTATTGAACACGGAGACCTTATAACCCTTGCTTTCCATGTTCATCACAATGTTCTCGCCCATCACTGCAAGTCCAACCACTCCTATATCCGACATTTCCACACTTACCACCTATGACCCATATAAAAATCCATAAAAGCTCTGCTAAATCTACTATACAATTTATCTTGTGATATAAATTACTATGATGATGTCTTACATCATATAAGAATATGATGTACAACTTACTAGTTGTCCAGATCGGTATCCATCTCTTCTCTAGATTGTCTGCCAGAGGAGATGACATCATCGATCCTAAGGATGAGAACCGCAACATCGGATGCAGAGGACACCGCTTGGGTCTTGACTTTCAAAGGCTCAGCAACACCACTCTCAAGAGAGTCCATCACGCCACCTGTTGTCACATCTATTCCTGCCCATCTCTTTCCTTTGTCGTGTGCTGCTCTCAGCTCGACTATAGTATCTATCGGATCGAGTCCAGCATTCTCTGCCAATGTCTTAGGGATTATCTCCATAGATTCTGCGAATGCCTTGACAGATAGTTGCTCTCTTCCTGAGAGACCTTGTGCATAATCCATCAATCTTCTTGACAGTTCAATCTCCGGAGCACCTGCACCACCAACAATCTGGCCGCTCTCTACAGCTGCCGATATATCGCCTGCTGCGTCTTCAAGAGCTCGTTTCGCCTCTTCTACCACGTGCTCAGTACTCCCTCTGACAAGTATTGTGACAGACCTTGGATTCTCACAACCACGTATGAAGACCATAGGGTCCTCTCCTATCATCTTCTCCTCGACAATCTCCGACCTTCCCAGCGACTCTTGAGAAAGAGAATCTAGGTTATTCACAATCTCTGCACCCGAGGCTCTAGATATCCTCTCCATGTCTGACCTGTCCACTCTACGTACTGCAAGGATGCCTTCCTTGGCCAGGAAATGCTGAGCTACATCATCAATCCCTTTCTGGCATAGGACGACATTAGCTCCAGACCCTTTGACCTTATCAACCATCTTCCTGAGCATCTTCTCCTCCATATCCAAGAAATCCTGCATCTGCTCAGGCCTGGTTATCTGTATCTTAGCATCGGTCTCTGTATCCTTTATCTCAAGTGGTGAAGCCAGAAGAGCTATTCTAGCAGATCCTACGCGAGAAGGCATTCCAGGATTGGCCTTCTTCTTGTCCAGCACGACACCTTTTACCAACTCAGTCTCCTCAACAAACCCTCCTGACCTGCTCTCTATCTTGAGATTCTTCCTGTATACTGATGAACCATCACCAGCTACTTTGCTGGCTGATATGTGACGTATCGCCTCGACTACAATCTTGCTTAGCACATCCTTCGAGTTTTCTGCACCTTTGCCAGTCATAGCTGTAGAGGCAATCCCTTCCAAGACTTCTATATCATCTTTCGTGCATCTGATAGACATCTCCTTCAATACATGGATAGCCTTCTCCGCAGCCATCCGATAGCCCTTTGTTATTATGGTAGGGTGGATCTTCTGGTCAATCAGAGATTCTGCGCGTTTCAGGAGTTCACCTGCAAGCACAACTGCGGTAGTGGTGCCATCACCAACCTCATCTTCCTGAGTCTTAGCAATCTCTACAACCATCTTAGCCGCAGGATGCTCTATCTCCATCTCTTCGAGAATAGTGACACCATCATTCGTTATAGTGACATTTCCCATAGAATCCACAAGCATCTTATCCATACCCTTAGGTCCTAGAGTGGTCCTTACAGTATCACCTACGATACGAGCTGCCATTATATTATTGGACTGGGCACTCCTCCCCTGCTCCCTCTGGGTACCTTCAGGTAATACATACATGGGCTGCGCATCACTATCTCTTTCAACCATGAGATTCGGGTATGATTACCTGTTTATAAAACTAATCAGGATAATTCTGGCAGGGTTCTAAGCTGTCCTATAACAGCCCAACAATATCAAAAGCTTTTTTAATGATGTCAGAAAGCTTCTGCTATGATAGTCACTTTTAGCGGAGTCCCTTGCTCAGGCAAGAGCACCATTGCTGACAAGGTTTCAGAACGTCTAGGATGGAAGAGAAAGTCACTAGGAGATCTCATGAAGAGGATGGCTGCTGAAAGAGGAATGAACATGAATGATTTCTATGACCAGCTAGGTGATGATCCGGAGCTTGAGAAGAGCATGGATATGAGGCAGAAGAGATGGGGAGATAATGAGGACAACTTCATAATCGACGGAAGGATATCATTCTATTTCATGCCAAAGGAGAAAAGCTACAACATATTCTTTGATCTTCCTCTAGAGATTGCCGCAGAAAGGTCATATAAGAGAGGGGAAGAAGGTAAAGGAGAGAGATTCAGGTCTGTAGAGAAAGCTAAAGAGTCTATAGCTTATAGGATAGAGAACGAGAGAAAACATTACAGAGAGCTCTACGGAATAAACCACCTTGACAAATCAAACTATGACTTAGTCGTAGATGCAGATAAGGATCCAGAAACCATACTTGAGGAAGTGTATGCCAAGATAGACGAAGAGAGAAAGAGAAGAGGAGAATATTAATCCCTACAAAACATTTAATACATATCATAAGTCTCCTAAAGATTCAGGCCCCCATAGTGTAGCCTGGATATCACGTGGGCTTGCGGAGCCTATGACCCGGGTTCGAATCCCGGTGGGGGCATCATAGATGTCGCCTCCGGTACAAAAGGATACTTCTGATTACCGGCGGGGGCATCATGACATCTCATTCTTACATAACTCAATAAAAAGAAAATATCTGAAAATGGGTTATCCCGCGGAGCAAGCTCCGGGGTACAAGACAAATCAGAAGAATTTGTCTGTACAGTTGAATTTCATTCAACTTGTATTAGACCCAAGCCGTAAAAAAGAGTAATACACAATAAGTACATGAAACTAAGGAATGAAAAGGCAGGGTCATCAGACCCCGCCCCAAAGATCTCAGGGTCTTGCTGAGGGGACAGCAAAACTTTGAGTGTGATCAACGGCTGAATATGACTTTCTTAGTTCCTGGATAAAGACCCATTGAGGCCATCTGTTCATACTGCTCTCTTGGCATGGTAATATAGGTCACTTTATAATTATATTTCTCCTTGAGCTCTGTGGTGGCCATCTTTACCTTCTCAGTATCAATATCTTCACCTATTATTATGACGTTTGCCTTTGACTCTGTCTCTTTTCCGACAAGTATGACAGATTCTATGCCAGGATCATCATTGATCAGATCGACGAAGACTTCTGTCATCTTGACGGATCCCTTGATGAAATCAGAGAGAAAAGATGTCCTTTCGTTATCAGATAGCTGGTATACCTTGAATCTGCTGATTTTTATCTCAGATATTATGTTCAGTTTCACAAGCTTAGTCAAGAGACGATGTGTTGTCGCCATGCTTACGCCTGAAGAATCTGAGACTTCCTTAAGATAGAATTTCTTTTGAGAGAACTGGAAGAAGACACGGAGTATCCTGACCAGTTTAGGGTCGAACAACGACTCAAGGAAATCCAAATCTGCCATATGCTTCTATTTGAGAAGGTGATATAAAAACATTATCATTTTTGAAAACTAATTTCATAAATAATAACCGATTTCATAATTGAGAACAAAGGCTTAAACAAACAAATTCTAACAATTCAAAAATTATCAAATTATTATGAATTATATTGTAATATATCAAATCAAGAAAATAGATTTTCCTTGCGAAAGATAGATCTGCAAGTTATTCATTTGACAGCAACGCCTGAAACCCAAAAATTCAAAGGATAGAAAAGCTGTAGTGAAAAAACAAGAAAAAATCCTGATCCAGATGGCAAATCCTAACCGAAATATTTAAATATGACCAGGTCTCTTATTTTATAAACTGATTCGGGTTCAAAATCAGCGTAGGAGAGTTGTTTGTTGGCTATTGTTTTCTGGTTCTAGGTCTAGAACTAGATGTAGCTATAAGACTCATTTTTATTGAAACAAACGTAGAGGAAATAGAGGGGACAGGCAAAATGGATTTTGTGATTGACAAACAGACAAATACAGAACAACCTCAGGATCTTGGGGTAGGACAGGCGAACATCAAGGTCATCGGTATAGGTGGAGCAGGTAACAATATGGTTAACTGGCTCTACAAGAAGGGCATCAGGGGAGCGACTATCGTAGCTTGCAATACTGATATGCAGCACTTGAACATAACCGAAGCCGACAAGAAATTCCTTATCGGTAAGGAAGTCACCAGGGGCCTTGGTGCTGGCGGATACTCTGAGAAGGGGGCAGAAGCTGCACAGGAAAGTCTTCAGCAGATCAAGGAGAGCCTTAGGGGCTCAGATATGATATTCGTTTGTGGAGGCATGGGAGGAGGTACCGGTACAGGAGCCTGTCCTCCAGTTGCTCAGGTAGGAAAAGAATCTGGCGCAATTGTAATCGGTACCGTAACCATGCCCTTCAAGATTGAAAGGGCTAGAGTTGATAAGGCAGAGTTTGGTCTCAAACAGTTGAGACAGGCATGCGATACAGTTATTGTAATAGACAACAACAGGCTTGTTACCATAGCAGGAAATCTCCCTGTACAACAGGCTTTCGCTGTAGCTAATGAACTTATTGCTACAATGATAAAAGGAATCGTCGAGACCATAGCAATCCCATCGCTTGTCAATCTTGACTTCGCAGATGTGAAGGCAATCATGACAGAGGGAGGCGTTGCTGCTATAGGAGTAGGAGCTTCTGATACTAATAATAAGGTTGACGAGGCTGTGAAGGGTGCATTATCCAACCCTCTGCTAGATATAAGTTACAGCGGTGCTACAGGCGCTATAATCCAGATATCTGGAGGAACTGACCTGACACTCGACGAGATCAACAAGATAGGAGAGCTTGTTACAGAATCAATGGACCAGGACGCGAATGTCATATGGGGAGCAAGAGTTACCGACGAGATGAAGGGTAAGCTCACCGTCATGACAATTGTTACAGGCGTCAAGTCACCTTGGATACTAGGGAAGGTCGACTACAAAAAACCTTCTCAGGAAGAGGTCCAGATGAGTGACGAGCTAGGAATCGAGATCGTGAGATGACTCGCGGTCGTGAAGACATCAGACTCAAAACGAGTTTCTTGCCTTCATTTTATTACCACCCCCGATGTATTGAATGAAGGCGACTATGTTTGGTCTTCATCACGTGCTTCTGCGCGTGATGAGACTTTTTTCTTTTTCTATGAATAATTTTTAGTTTTCTAGGCGCAATTTATACTTATACCCATAATTCTAAGACGCAAATGATGCTCCAGAGAAAATAGTCCCGTGTGGATTGTTCATGTATGTATGAACTAGGACACGAAATGTCCGTACGTGAGAATCCGCGCCATCAAGAAAAGAATAGTCCCGCGCGGATTCGAACCGCGGTCCACGGATCCAGAGTCCGCGATGATTGGCCACTACACTACGGGACTTTATACGAGCTAAGAATTACAACTTGTTTTTAAATGTTTTTTGTGATCAAT
>CAZMXQ010000002.1:30507-33928 GCA_964570335.1 uncultured Methanosarcinales archaeon | reverse complement strand
GAACTCTCTCCCAAGCCAAGGGAGCGTGTTACCGGATTACACTACAGGCCCAGTTTTTAGTGGAATTGAGCTTTTGCGAAATCCACGCAGGTGTCAATGGACGCAACCATTGCCTGGATTACACTACAGGCCCACACTGTCGAAAAGTAGAAATATCCTATTTAATAATTTAACTATGATTTCTGACTACATGTGTGATAAGAGCCTCACTATGGTACAAGAATACTATTGAGTCTACTATTAAATTAATATACGAATTAGTAATATTTATATATTAGTATTCCATTATAATGTGCAATCGGGGCTGGTGGTAATGGTAATATTATTTGACATATTCAATCTCCCAGATGATGTCTATGAGGTCATCTTTGCGACGAAACAACAGAAGATTGTCGGTAAGCTTCTTATCGATGATATAAAGCGTAACAACGGCGAGTTCTCCAAGACTCAGATGTCTCTTTTCGCTACAAAACTCCATGATGGAGAGCTGGTAGCAGAGATAAATGAGCCAGGGTATCATGGTAAGACTGTCAAGATGTCCTACAACAAGAGACAGTTCTATGATCGTATTCTAACTCCTATGAAGAGTATGGGTATGATAGAGTATGATCTCTACAAGAAGACATATAGGCTCTCTGAGAACTTCAACAAGGTTCTTATCAAGATAGGTCTCATGTGGACGAGGGAAATGAGGAAACCTGCTGATTTCAGGACAAAGGAGTCGAAGAAGTTCAGCTTGGAAGATGATTGAGATGACAGTAGTTGCAGTGAGCGGTTATTTCGTATACCCACACGTAGGTCATATAAGGCTCATCGAGTCTGCCAAGAAACTTGGAGACAAGCTTGTGGTCATTGTCAATAATGATAAGCAGCAGACCATGAAATATGGGAAGGTTCTTGTCCCTGAGGATAACAGGGCAGAAGTTGTTGGAGCTTTGCGTGCTGTGGATGAGGTTGTGATCTCAATTGATGATGATAGGACCATATGCAAGACTCTGGAGAAGCTGAAACCGGATATCTTTGCCAATGGTGGCGACAGGAATCAAGGCGAGATTCCGGAATCTGAAGTATGCAGGAAGCATGGGATAAAGATGGTGGATGGTGTCGGTGGAGAGAAAGCTGATTCTACTTCAAGGATACGCAAAGAGCTCAATACATGACCATATTCACTCCTACGTGATGAAAAAACTTAATAAAGCAAGTTCTCTGATTCTTTCATGTGGGTTAGATGGAGTTTGATGTGGAGAAGAATGAAGTATCTGAATCTAATAAGAGTAATTATTCTAAATCTGATTTTGACCAAGTGATTGAGTTCTCCAAGCAGATGAAGAAAGAATTCGGTGATTTTGTGAGAGCTGTAGTGCTCTTCGGGAGCTCTGCAAAGAAGAAGAACAGCACGAAGAGCGATATTGATGTGCTTGTAGTCGTGGACGACCTCTCTATAGAGATGACTGCTGAGATAGTAGAGAGCTATCGCCTGATAACGGAGAAGATAATATCCAAGGTTTCTGATAAGCTCCATATTACAAGCCTGAAGTATGTTACATTCTGGCAGTATGTGAGAGATGCTCATCCTGTAGCTGTCAATGTGCTCAGAGAAGGGGTTCCTATAGTGGACTCAGGCATCATAGCGCCTATGCAGCAGCTCTTGAAGCGTGGTGAGATAAAGCCAAGCTTTGAATCCATCTTCTCATATTTTGCAAGATCCTCTAATGCTTTAGCGGGTGCTAAGCAGAGCATACTGAATGCCACTCTTGACCTTTACTGGTCTGTTGTGGATGCATCTCAGGCTCTCCTTATGATGTATAATGTAGTTCCACCATCTCCTGAGCATGTGGCTGAACTCATCGAGTCGGAACTTGTCCCTAAAGGTGTTCTTAAGCCTAAGCATGTGTCCCAGATGAGAGAGTTCTACGAGTTGTCCCGTCTTATAACCCACAATGAGATGAAATACCTCTCTGGAAAGGATTATGATGAGTACCACAAGAAGGCTTATGACTATGTAGCTGATATAAAGGATGAGATTGAAAAGGCTTCTGAGAAGCAGCTTCACCAGGACTTCATACAATAGATTTATAAAAAAAACAAAGTTATTTCTACTTATGAGTGACAAATACAATAATGTTGAGCAAGCAATTGCGGAAGAGTTTGGGAAATATTTTGACACACGACTAGATACTACTCTCGGTAAGATGCATAGGAAACAAGAAGGTGACTCTATACATTATGCGGGTAGTATAGACTCGGTACCTTTCATGATGCGTGCTGACACTTTCAAGAAGCAGTTCTTGGGCAGGATAGTTTTAATGAGTTCTTTTGCGGGAGATGACTATAAGTATGATCTCATCTCTAGGGATGACGAGGACAAGGTAGGTCTGGCTTATTCTCACTCCATAAAGAAGGATGGGATGTTCTATATGGTGACTTCGGAAGGTATTGAGAGCGATCCATGCATCTGGGGTGGTGGAGAATTCGAGGATGCTCATCTTGAAGACATCTTTGTGGATGCTCAGAAGAAGATCGCTACCGTCTCGCATTATGAGGAAAAAGAAAATGGTTCCTTTCTGTTGCCCAACTTCGGTTTCAGGTATGATAGATGAAATATTCATGCAGCTTGTACCTGCTTACTGACTTTTTCAATTACCTTTGCAATCTTCTGATTGTCGTCATCGATGATATTGAATATAGCAGCTATGCTATTATTAACCTTCTCAACCCAGTTTCTCACATCATCTATGTTCCGAAGGACTTCCTTCTCTCTTTGTGCATGAGCTAAATTCTTGACCGCATCACCGTGTTCTGGGTCAAGTTGTGATTTTATCTGTCCCAGAGAATTATCTAGAACCCCTTCCTGCTGCTTCATCAATGAATGGAGTTCTCTCCCTTCCTCTTTAAGATTTTCATATACCTTCTTGATATCGTCATCATCATGTTTTCTTGTAATATCGATGAGGAGCCCCATCTCTTCTTTGTATTCTTCCATGACAAGCTCCATATTTCTCTTCAGTTTATCCTTTTCTTTGTATATCTCAGAAAATAGGTTTATAAGTTGCTTGTTGCCTTCGTTGCCTTTTATGGCCTCTTCTATCTTTTGAGGATTCTTTGAATCGATTGCCTTGCTCAGCTTAGACTTCATCTCACCTATATCATTAAGTATATCTTTCTCTATTATGAGGACCCCTTTCTCTCTCTTCCCTTCCTTCTGTTTCAGACTATTGAATTTCCTGGCAATATCATTATTGTGGTTCCTGAGTAGGTCTAATAGCATACTTCTTGAATTGTAGGTTAGATTAATAAACCTTTTCCTGCGTTGCTTTAGCCAAAGAATTAAAAATTGACTCTCAAACCCTCAGGACATGAACAGAGCTATTTTGCTGATTTCAATCATGTTTATGCTCGGAATCTTAGCTGGCTGTGATGC
>CAZMXQ010000002.1:26519-30407 GCA_964570335.1 uncultured Methanosarcinales archaeon | reverse complement strand
GTCAACGATATGGAGCACATACTCTATCCCAAGAACTCTATCATCATAGATGATGTCGTGATAATATTAGATGACATCGTTTTCACAGAAGATGAGAATCATGCAGTCATCTGCATCTCATGATTACCGGAACCGGTCAAGAGAGCTCTGCCTCTTTCGCGTATCTAGAATAGTGCTTCTCTTCAGTACCGGCTCTAGGTCATATTTGAATCTCTTCATTATGAGTTTCTTGGCATACAATAGCATAAGATCCTCAGATGCGAATTCTATTGGTTTTTCCTGTAGCGTCTTCCTTACAGATTCCCTCACAACCCACACACCAAGAGATGCATAATAGTCCTTTGTTATGAATCTTAAGAGCATGATACTACCCTGTCTTCTCTTGTCTTTCATATACTCTAAGATAGGTAGTCTTGCAGCATAATACCCTCCTGCAGTGTTCATGGCATAGCTCTTCCTTCCTTGATAACCCTCAAAATCAGAATCTGTCCCTACGCCCTCAGAGGGATTGTCCTTTTCCATGTCGAATGTATAATTCTCTATGAACTCGAAACTCCATCTCCCAGGGAAGAAGAGGGCAAGGAAATAGTTGCCTAGGTAACCTCCATAGAACGCAGTCGGCTCTAATGTTGCAGAGAAATCTTTTATCTTCTCAAGCATCCCTTTACCTAATGTGTCATCGACTGCTGTTATCGACCATCTTGTAGGCACCATCTTTCTTTGTGATTGTACACCTAGATTTCCTACGCTGAGGACCTTTGTCAAGTAATGCTCATCGAAGTTGTGCTTATACAAATCTTTCAAAGCAGATCCTGCCTTGTATCCTTCATCAGAGACTGCTTTGTCTACCTTAGTAGGTACTCTTATGTTCTCTGCAGCTTCAGCGCTTTCTACCGGTACAGAGGGTCCGTGAGGGGTGGCTTCCTTGTTGAAGGCAGTACCTGGCATAGGTTTCTTCTTCAGGTGCACTTCTGTGTCCACTTTCTTTGCTGACAAAGAAATCTCCTTTGAGAGCTCTTGCAGCTTATTCTTAGTCCTCGATGTAGGACTGTGGATAGATGATGCGAATCTTGAGTTTACTAGAGTGCTTCTTAGATTGACTATCCTATTCATCTCATACTTCTCTCTTGACCATCTCAATGGATCATCAACATCATCCTGTGAGAAATCCGTAGAGAGAAGCCCTACATTGACATTGGGATACCCGAATCTTCCAACAAATACATTGGGTGTGGACCCAGTGAAGTCCTTCTTGTATGAGAAATTAGTATTCTTTGCGAAACTTTCTCTGGCCTTCAGTGGGCAGCTGGGCCTTTCACATGCTCTATTCCTGTGACATCTAGGGCATATCATATCGTAGGGTAGGATAACTCCGATAAAAATCTAGTGATTATCATGATTTATCATCTAATCTTAATCTTTGAGAAGTACTACATCCTTTATCTTGCCATCATCTTTTGAGTGTGTTTCGCTATAAGCAAAACCTTCAGGGTGTCTGTATTTCTCAATGACCGATTCATCTAAATCTTCGTATGAACATATCTCCCTAAAAAGGTCTCCTTTCAGTTTTTTTGAGTCATGACCGACGTTCTTCAATCTACCATCCTCAAGCTTGCAGAATCTTACTCTTATTATCCTACTCTCTTCAGGTATCTCTACTGCTTTCCTGTGCTCCTCAGGAAGTAGGTCTATGGTTATCTTTCCTCTCAGCGCCTCTTTCAGTGCATTCTTTAGATTCTCCTTCCAGAATCTGCTGACACTGATATTACCTAGCTTGGAACCCATCTTAAGCTTGTAATCTGGAATCATGTCGTCAGGTCTTATTATCCCGAAAAGACCATCTATTATCATCATAGAATCGTCAAACCTTTTCTTGATACTCTCATCAAGATATTCATACCCTATTGACTTGAACATTACACCATCAAACCTTTGTATTGCTTTCATGACAGGTGCTTTATGAAGTTCCAGCATAGTTTCCTTGTAGTGATGTATCTTGTCTGCCTTTAGACCAAGAAGCTTTCCTATCTCGGAGTCTTCAGACTCTTCTAAGAATCTCTTGACAATATCATATAGTTCATTCCTTGCTCTTTCCAAATCTTTGTCTCGGAAACTCATTTTTCCTCTGCTCCCACCATCCTTCTTACCTTCAGAAGGTGGTAGTAGTATCCTATAATTTGTCATAGAGGGTCACCAATAGATTCTATTTAAGAAGCTATCGGTCAGCTCCACAAGAAGAGCGATTTGATTTAAAAATACTGAAGCCTGCAATAATTTTATATAATCATACGATTTTTTCCAGGCTATGAGCATCATCCAGAAGCACAAGAAAAAACTTGTCCAGATATTCAAGAAGGAAGGGCTTGAGCTCCCTATAGGTTCTATTGAGATTCCAAAAAGGAAGGAACATGGAGACCTTGCGGTACCATGTTTCATATTCGCGAAGGATATGAAGAAACCTCCTGTCCAGATAGCACAAGAGCTTGTAGATAAGATAGATACTGGCAAAAGCTTTGAGAAAGCAGAATGCGCCGGCCCATACATGAATTTCTTCATTGACAAGAATGCAATGGCGGAAGATCTCTTGAAATCAATAAATAAGGACAAGAGTGATGCTTTCAGGAAGAAAAGACCTAAGAGACCTCGTAATGTCATGGTGGAGTTCTGCTCTCCTAACACCAATAAACCGCTTCATCTCGGTCATCTCAGGAATATGCTCCTTGGTGAGTCAGTGTCGACGCTCCTTGAGAATTCTGGGGATGAGGTGGTACGCTCCTGTCTTGTCAATGATAGAGGGATACATATATGCAAGTCCATGGTAGCTTATGATCTCTGGGGAGAAGGCACTACTCCAAAACAGGAAGAGAAGAAAGGAGATCATCTTGTAGGCGATTTCTATGTAAAATATTCACAGTATCAGGATGAGGAGCTCGATGAAAGGGCCAAGTCAATGCTCCAGAAGTGGGAGGATGGTGATCGAAAGACTCTTGACCTCTGGAAGAAAATGAACTCTTGGGTGATGAAGGGTTTTGAAGAGACATATGAGAAAGTAGGGATCAAGTTCGACAAGTATTACTATGAATCTGAGCTTTACGATAAGGGAAAGGATACGATAATGAAAGCCTATGACCAGGGCAAATTCCTCATGAAAGATGGTGCTGTTGTAGCTCAACTTGAGGAGTACGGTCTTCCAGATAAGGTTCTTGTCAGATCTGATGGGACCACCATCTACATGACTCAGGACATATTCCTTGCAACAAAGAAGATTGAGGACTACAATCTCGATGCTTCTATATATGTTGTAGGTTCAGAGCAGGAGCTTCACTTCAAACAATTATTCAGGATCCTTGAGATATTAGGATACAAACAGGCTAAGAAGTGCTATCATCTGAGCTATGGTATGGTTAATCTTCCAGATGGAAAGATGAAATCAAGGGAAGGTACTGTTGTTGATGCTGATGATCTTATCGCTGATGTCAAATCCATGGCGGAAGAAGAGATAAGGAAGCGTGATGATTCTTTACCGCAGAAGGAGCTTGAAACAAGGGCTAAAGATATAGCTATGGCAGGTCTTAAGTTCTACCTGCTCAAGCATGATCCTAGCAAGGATATGACTTATGATCCTAAGGAGTCCATATCTTTTGATGGCGAGACTGGGCCTTATGTACAGTACACTGCTGTAAGGATAAACAGCATCATGGAGAAGTCTGAGTCTGGATTGAAGCGAGATGTGGACATATCAAGGCTTGAGGCTCCAGAGCATGACCTTGTATCAAAGCTTGCCCAATACCAGGATGTTCTTGATAGTGCGACGGAAAAGATGCGTCCTAATCTCATCGCTAATTACTTGATTGAGCTTTCACAGGAGTTCAATAGCTATTATCACAA
>CAZMXQ010000002.1:0-26419 GCA_964570335.1 uncultured Methanosarcinales archaeon | reverse complement strand
TCATCGCTAATTACTTGATTGAGCTTTCACAGGAGTTCAATAGCTATTATCACAATACAAAGATAGTCGGTACAGGTATGGAGAGGGAGAGGATATATCTAATTAACGCAGTACGTATTGTTTTAGAATCTGGTATGAGTCTTCTGGGGATAGTTATACCAGACAAGATGTGATCTTTTCTCAGTAATTCTCGCACAGCATGAATATATAGTAAGATTTATAAAGTGTCTCTGATTATTCGGCCTGGTACGAGAAAGGAAAAGACGTGAAATGCTCTATGATGATGAGATCATAGATATACGCGATAATGGATTATGGATGATGTCGCGTCTTCTTTCTGACGTAATATGAGAAAAGGATTCATTGAACCAGCCGGTGCGCTGTATCTATATTATCCTTAAGAGAAAATAAGAAATGATAGGAAAAATGAAAATATGAAAGAGTGATAACAATGAAAAAATTTAATGAAGTTTCGGACAAGACATTCAGCGATCTCTCAAAAGAGGATCTGGATGCAAAGAGTGGTAGCAATTATAGATGTAGGATAGAAGAGATAAAACAGACATCTGGTCCTACTATATTCACACTTTATGATGGAAGCGCTACAATAAAAGCGACTGGCTTCATAAGCCCAGGAAAAAGGGCTTTTCCAGAGCTTGAGAATGGTGCATATGTTAATGTATATGCTACTGTTTCTGAGCGTGATAGTACGCTAGAGCTGGAGATAAAGAATGCAAGACCTCTTAAAGGAGAAGAAGAGAAAGAGATAAGGAACAAGATCGAAGCTAAAGAGGATGCTAAGAATGTCGCAGAAGATGTTGATTTCTTGATTAAATCTCCAATACTCGACAAGCTCAAGCCAAGGATGCAGAATGTTGCAAGAGAGATCAGGAAAGCAATATTCTCCAATAGGCCGATAATATTGAAGCATCATCATGATTGTGATGGATATTCTTCAGGTATCGCACTGGAAAGGGCGATTCTTCCATTGATAGAAGAACATCACATAAGCGATTCTGCAGCAAGATTGTATTTTAAGAGGACGCCTTCGAAGGCTCCATTCTATGACTACACTGATGCTGTCAAGGACATCAGTTCTTTCATAGATGATGAGAACAACTTTGGACAGAAGCCACCTCTGATAATATTGACTGACAATGGTTCGACAGAGGAAGACCTACTTTCCATAAAAGCTGTGAAGATCTATGGTGCTGATGTTGTAGTTGTAGACCACCATTATCCTGGTGAGCTGAAGGATGGAAAATGTGCAGTGGATGATTACCTGCTTGCGCATGTCAACCCATACCTAGAAGGTTATGACAGCAACATGTGTGCTGGTATACTATGTTCTGAGCTTGCTAGATTCGTCAATAAGGATGTTGAAGACATCAAGCATATACCTGGAATAGCTGCTACTGCAGACAGGGTACAAGGTGAAGAGATAGACAAGTACAAAGAGATGACCAGGAATGCAGGGTACACTGATGAGGACATGGAGATCCTTACTGAGATAATAGACTTCCAGTCCCACTATTTGAGATTCATGCAAGCAAGAGGCTTCGTAAATAGTCTCTTTGGTGAAGGTGATTTCAAGAGACAGAAAGAGATCATGAGGCTTGTAGGTAAGGAGATAAAGTCAAGGAACCAGAAGACGCTTACTGCAGCAAGGCATTATATGAACCTTGAGAAGAACAATGATACTATAATAATGACTCTTGAGGCTGACAAGGTCACCAATAGGGGTGACTTCCCTGCTATTGGAAAGACTGTGGGTATGACGCATGACTCCATAAAGAAGGAGAATCCTGGCAAGGCCATAATAAGTCTTGGTCTTGGTCCTGACTTCATAACATTGAGGATGACTGATGAGGCAAACTTCAGTGTTGGGAATATTGTCAAGACACTCCAGGAGAAGGTCCCTTATGGTAATGTCGATGGTGGTGGTCATGAGCACGCAGGCTCCATAAAGTTCTTGGAAGCTGCGCGTGAAGAGGTCCACAGGATTCTGTATAGGACCCTAAGAGGTCAGGATATCGAATGATATCCTTCTTACTTTTCTTTTTTTTGATGAATTTTACAATACATAAGGATTTCTAGACACTTTCTAGGTAAGGGAATTAACATAATCATATATTTAGGTCATTGAGAAATTTCCACCACTCACATCTCAGGGAACATCATCCTTACACTCAGCTCTCCCCTCATGAGATCCTTGAATATATCTACTGCTCTCTTCCCTTCATCAATCAATCTGAAGACAAAAGATGATGCTATGTCATGTAATCCATTCGATGCTGGCTTAGGGATCCTAACTACATCTTTCAATCCCGCAAAATCATATTTCCTGATTGCACATGCCCACTCATACTCGAAAGCGAAAGCTTTAGCTTCCTCGTCATGGATATCAGGAAGTCTTTCTGAGAGGACATGGCCAATCTCATGACCTGCTACCACAAGGACCTCAGCCAATCTCGATCTCTTTATGAATATCTGGTTGAAGGCATCCTTCTTGCCTCTCGAATTCCTATTCAATGCGAAGCCTAAGATATTACCAGTTGCATTGTGCGATACACTATCATGTGTCCTCTTGAACTCTTCCTCTTCAAGGACATTGATCTCTATATTGGAAGGGAACTCTTGCCCCGTCACTTTCCTGAATATATCATGCACATACTCGATTATTTGGTATGAATCTTCAACATTCTCACTGGTATCGCGAGTCTTATCAAGAAACGAGCTGTGCCATATTCCATGCTCCTCTTTGATCTCCTTATAGTTATCTTTTTTCCCGACAATATAGGGTGAATCCAGTCCATACAATCCTGTTGAGAAGTGTTCCTGATTACTTGATGGCTTGTGTCCTGCTACAATGTCTGTAAGGGAGAACTTGTCTGGCATGCAATAATGATCATCGAATCCATACATGGCGCTCTCTAGACCAGAAGTTTGGTTGCCAGTTGAAGGTATGCTGCTCTCTCCAGAAGTGAAATTTCCGCCTATGTGGCCCAAATCATATCTGGGTGATGGTACATAGCTCACCTTATTCTCTAGTCCACTTGTACCCATGGGCTCATTAGTCGTGTCTGTATCCCCTGAATCTGGTGAATACGAACTTCTGGGATACTTCATTTTTCCTAATGAAGAGACATTCATAGGCATATAGCTACCACTGCCCATAGAGTATCCTCCTGCCCCATGTGACATAGATCCGTACATGTCAAGTACTTATATTCTAGCCAATAAAATCTTTATGCCATTTTCACCACAGACTATGTGACAAAAATGCAATGTTTTTTAAATATGGATACAACAACATGAGTATGGAGAAAGGTTCATTGGAAGATGTGATGGAAGAGAGAAAGAGTATAATCCAGAACATCTTCAACAGTTATCTCGGTGTCAGCATAAAGGAATTGAATGATGATATAACAAGGAAACTGGATAATGACATGCTAGATCTTATCCCGGAGAACGAGAAGGACTACAGGAAGGCAAAGAGGATCTTCATAAAGCATTACTTGATGCGACTTTTACGGAAGAATTATGGTAATATAAAATCCACAGCTAAGGATCTAGGTGTCGATAGGAGGACTGTCCATAGGTTTGTCGATGATTTCTCTATCGATCTTACTTCTCTAAGAAAGGCTCCATCTTCTTACTATAAGGATAAGGTCTATGATGCTTTAGAGGGTTCTATAAAGAGATATGAAGATGTGCTCCATCCAAAGAAGCTTGATAACATATACAAGAAGATGCCAGACATCTCAAGAAGTATCGCTGAAAATACATCTCCAGCCCCTGATCCTACACTCAGAGAGGCAGAAGACCTTTTCGATGCTATCTTCTTGAAGCGGAATATTGAGATATCAGATTCCCTTTCTGAAGCAGCTGCAAGCATGGGCATGCGTTATGAGACACTGTACAGGAAGATGAACAGGCTGAGGTATAAGGGTCTTATGAGATGATGCTTTCTCCCCAGATAATCATGCCACAGCCCATATAATGAACAACCTTTAAATATAGCTTGCAATTTTAACAGATCAGGTATTTATATATGATTCCAGATGAAAAGTTGAACGAGTTCAGACAAGAGCTAGATGACTGCTCCAGACCTATATTCTTCTTCGATGATGACTGCGACGGACTTGCTTCTTTTGTACTTCTATACAGGTGTAAGAGAGAGGGGAAGGGTGTTCCTATGAAGGCTGCTCCTGAGCTCAATGAGAACTTCTTGAAGTATGTGGAAGCCTACTCGCCTGATAAGATATTCGTCTTGGATAACTCAAGGATCTCAGAAGATTTTGTTGCGAAGGCAAAGACAAAGATAATATGCTTGGATCACCATCCTTATGAGCGTCTGGAGAATGTGAAATACTATAACCCAAAAGATTTCGATGAGGACATAACCTGGCCAACATCGTACTGGGCTTACAGGATATCAGACAAGCGAGAGGATATCTGGATAGGGATGGTCGGTTGCATAGGTGACTGGTTCATACCTGACTTCAAGGATGATTTCCGTGAGGATTATCCTGATCTTATGGATAGGGATATAGTGAAACCTGATGATGCCCTTTTCGATTCTAAGATTGGCAAGCTTTCTCAGGCTTTCTTCTTCATACTCAAGGGTACAACAAAGAATGTCTTATCAAGCATGAAGACATTGACGAGAATAGAATCTCCTTATGACATACTTGATCAGAGGACTCCTGCAGGAAAGTATATCTACAAGCATTATTCTAAGATTTTGAGCCAGTACGAAAGGCTTTTGGAGAGAGCGAAGGGTTCTGTAAGTGAGGACAGGATAATCGTGTTCACCTATGAGGAAGACCAGACCAGCATGTCAGCAGAGATAAGCAATGAGCTCATCCATATGTATCCTGATAAGATTGTTATAGTCGCTCGGCAGAAGAATGGGGAATACAGATGTTCCATAAGGTCTGCTGGAGATACCATAGTCGCACCATCACTAGCAAAGATATTAGAGTCAGTTGATGGATATGGTGGAGGGCACGATCATGCATGTGGTGCTTCTGTAAAAGAGCATGATTTCGGAAGATTTATCGAGCTTTTCAGAGAAGAATTCAGGTAGATGAAATATGTTCATAGGGAAGAGAGCAGGACTTGTAGGTTGGGTCCTTCTTGCTGTCGCACTGCTCTTTGGCACTGTTTTCTTCGGTATAATGGGCAGGGAACACGCATCAAACATAGACGCTGAATGTACTATTGATTATGGTGTCCTATGCTTTGCGTGGGATACTGATGAGAGCATAGAAAGACCTTCTGAGATGATGAATGATGACGGTGGATCTACAGATGGTGTTGAAGAAAGGGATGATTGATTATTAGATCTAGCTTAGCATTACTTCATCTTGACTTGTCTACCATCCCTATGAGGCAGTCGACGATTCCTTCTGAAGCCTTCTTCCAAGAGTACTCTTCTTCTACAAGCTTTCTCCCGTTCTTTCCGAGCCTGTTCCTCAATTTGTCGTCTGAGAGAAGCTTCTCGAGATGCTTTGCCAGCTCGAAAGAATTGCCTTTTGAGAATTTGAATCCGTTCCTGTTATTCTTCACATAATATTTGACTTCTCCTACTGGAGTGGCAATCACAGGGATCTCACATGACATTGCCTCTAGTGTGCTCAAAGAAGTGGTTTCTGTAAGCGATGGTAATACATACATGTCCATTGCCTGGTAGTAAGGTACAACGTTGTTCTGTGATCCTGCGAGCATGACGCCTTTTATCCTTGCGAAGCGTGAGGATAACTCCTCTAATCCCTCACCCACAATGACTAATCTAGTGTCTTCGAAATCGTCACGTACCCTCTGATATGCCCTGACAAGAGTCTTAAGGTCCTTCTCATGTGCAATCCTTCCACAATACCCTATGACATTGGTAGAAGGGCTGAATCCCAGGCTTTTCTTTGCTTCATGCTTGCTTTCTGGTGGTTTGAACTCGTCAGTATCTACTCCTAGAGGTGCTATTGTCGATCGTGTATTTATCTTGTACCAAGTGAATAGGTTTGCCGACTCTCTGGATGGCATCATGAGCACATCACATCTGTTGTAGATATTCCTTACAAAACCCTTTGATAGCATTGATATGGGGTTATAAAGCAAAGGTTTTCCCATGGCCCTTGAGAAGAGTTCCCACTCTATAGAATGCACATAAGCGATGATCTTCTTCTTGAAGGTTCTCCCCATCCTTATAGTCCTTCTTCCTATAGGTCCGATAGTGTGTGTCCAGATCAGATCCGCCTCCCTTATAACACTCTTCATCCTGTACTTATCTGTCTTAGAGAACTCGAAGTCTCCCACTCTTATCTTCCTGAGTGGCATCAGCACTTCATTCACGCCTTCGATATCAGGTCTCTTGCCAGAGAACCTTGGAGCTATTATGGTTATCTCAAATCTCTTTTTCAGCAATGGGATAAGCTCGTACAAGAATCTTGATATGCCGTCCCATCTTGGAAGATATGTGTCCGATGCTATGACAAGCTTAGGCTTGTTCTTTCCGATCTCCTTCTTATCAACATCTCCTCTTTCCATATTTATCCATCAACGTATACTTTTCGGAATACTTCAGCATACGAGAACCCCCGCATGAAACCATTGAATTTGGCCCTTACCACGATTCCTGGTGTGAGTTGGAGTATGACAAGTCCTTGTGACTTGAAACATTCCATCGCTTTTCTCTTCTTCTTGAAAGTCTTGGATACATCAACTACAAGGTGTGGAGCCCTCCTATATAGCTGGAAGGGATTCCATATGCCAAATGCGTATATATCCGGTCTTTCCTCCACCTTGAATCCTTTCACTATATCTTTGACGATGGCAAGAGTGTCCTTGTGATCCTTGTGCGGATCCTCTGCCATATGTGTGAATATTATAGAGGGTTTCTCTTTCTTTATGATATCATGTATCCTCTGATATATACCGTGCTCCTCTGCTTCTTTAAGAAATCTTCCCTCCTTGAGACCAAAGAACTCTACACCACTACCTCCTATTATCTTGTCAGCCTTCTCTGCCTCTTCTTTTCTGGTCTGCTGCGTGTATTTATGCTTTATCCACATCGGAGTCATCTCGCCATACGACATGATGTATGTTAAGACTTTAGCGCCTTCAGAAGCGAATTTTGCAAGTGTTGCCCCAGGTCCTAGGATCTCATCGTCAGAATGTGCGCAGATGACCAATACTGTCTTATGCCCCATCTCAGGGATACTATCTTTTCTCTGTTCTTGCAGTTTATCAAAGCCTGAGCTATCCGAAGCATCTCTCTCCGCTCTCTGACTGTAAGAAACATCATCCACTTTACCAACCCAAGCATACTGTTTTATGTATATTATATAAAACTTCTGAGTTTTTTCGAAAGGTCACCACTCTACAGTAGTATTAAATCGAAACATTTATAAACCACCTCTACCTATACTACTTGTAAGTGAAAATAATTTCCACGGGGGTGGAAGAATGTTTGATATGTTAGACGACAGGGATAGCAATACTCTTGAAGAGATAAACAAGACAAGAGATAAGAATAAGAAGACTGTCAAGACAGTACTCAGCAGGGGAAAACTCAATAAGCAAGAGCTTGATGAGATGTTCCTTGATTGAGCCATACTATCTTTTGGTGTGCTAAGATGACTAATGATTATGGGAAAAATGGGCTGTTCGATGAGGATCCCTCATACGAGGTAAGGATGAAGGAGATGAGGGAAGCATGGAAAGAAGCTCATGAGCAGGTGCACCATAGGAGCGATTACAGTGATCTTGGCAAGATTCCCAAAAATGAGGCTCACGAATACATCCGCCACATATACGAGAAAGAGTATGGGGAGGAGTGTAATCTGGCAGATAATAGACTATTCGCTTTTTATAAGACTCTTCAAAGGAGGAAAGTCAAGCAGACTTTCAGAGAGATGCGTCCTGACATTGAGGAAAGGCTCAGGAGAATGGATTCCTCAGACGCTTTCACACAGGTCCAAGCAGGAAGATCTTTGCGCGATATAATAGAGGAGAATCGTGCGACCAAAGAAAAAAATACATCGGAATGATGCGATAACATTATAAATGAGTGGGTTTTCATATGAACTTCTCGCTCATTTTTCAGGTAAAAATACATGTTCATGGGGTGGTTATGAATGGTAAGACGAAGCAAGACAGACACGAGAATGTTCTTGGATATCTCTGAGGAGGATCCAAAGGGCAAGAAGTGGAAGAAGACAGACAAGTGGCAGGACCCATTTTTCTGATCCTGTCCTTTTCTTCTCTATTTCTTTTTTGTAGCAATTTCATCTCTAAGTGGTAATAAAACTTTATAAAAAAACATCTTCTTATCCGTACACAGATTCGTTATGGTTCAGGGTGGTAAAGGAGAACGCTCGATAGAGTGTCTTTTTGGATATCTTCTTTGCTGCTGATACTTATAGCATACAAACGGGTTAAGGAGATGGTGTGATATGGATAAGGATAAACAGTTCATTCTTTGGTTTGATCAGTTGACGATAGATGATGTAGGTCTTGTCGGTGGCAAGAATGCTTCTCTTGGGGAGATGTACAGGGAACTTACGCATAGGGGAGTAAACATCCCTAATGGTTTTGCAGTGACAGCACATGCTTATTTCCACCTTCTAGAATCTGTAGGGGCGAAAGATAAGATAAGAGAGATCCTTTCTGACCTTGACACCGGAAACATGAAGAACCTTGCTGAAAGGGGAAGGAAAGTAAGGGAAGTCATTGAGCATATAGAGTTCCCTCCTGAACTCTACGATTCCATAAAGGAGGCATATCACAACCTATGTAAGCAGTATGGTCCTGATGTTGATGTAGCAGTCAGATCCAGCGCTACAGCGGAGGATCTTCCGGATGCAAGCTTTGCGGGACAACAAGAGACTTACCTTAACATAAAAGGAGAGAAAGCCATCATGCAGGCATGTAAGAAGTGCTTTGCTTCTTTATTCACGAATCGTGCTATCTCTTACAGGGAAGACAAGAAGTTCGATCACTTTTCCATTGGACTCTCTATAGCAGTCCAGAAGATGGTAAGATCTGATAGGGCTGCTTCCGGAGTGATGTTCTCCATAGATACAGAGACTGGATTCAAGGATTCTGTTTTCGTAACAAGTGCTTATGGTCTTGGAGAGACAGTGGTGCAAGGATCCGTCAACCCAGATGAGTTCTACGTGTTCAAACCGACATTGAGACAGGGAAAGAAGCCGATTGTCTCTAAGCAGTTAGGTGAGAAGGCGATAAAGATGATCTACAATGAGGGAGGTACAAAACCTACCAAGATCGTCAATACTGATAAGAATGATCAGAAGAAGTTCGCTATAAACGATGATGAGGTCTTGAAGCTCGCAGAGTGGGCTTGTATAATAGAGGATCATTATTCAGGAAAAGCGGGCTATTTCAAGCCGATGGACATGGAGTGGGCGAAAGATGGAGATTCTGGTGATCTTTTCATAGTCCAGGCCAGACCTGAGACTGTCCAGTCTATGAAGAATGTCAATGTGATAAAGCACTATCAGCTGAAGGAGAAGCCTAAGACTGTACTTTCGGAAGGTAACTCTGTAGGTGAGAAGATAGGAGCTGGAAAGGCTAATGTGATCAAGGATGTTCACAATATAAACAACTTCAAGAAAGGTGAGGTCCTGGTTACTGACATGACAGACCCTGATTGGGAGCCTATAATGAAGATTGCCTCTGCTATCGTGACAAACAGGGGAGGAAGGACATGCCACGCAGCAATCATATCTAGGGAGCTTGGCATACCCTGTGTTGTAGGTACAAACACTTGTACAGAGGACATAAAGACTGGGAAGAAGGTCACTGTTGATTGCTCCCAAGGAAACAAGGGTTATGTCTATGAGGGAGAGCTGAAGTATGAGGTTGAGGAGACTGATGTTGCAAACATGGAGAGACCTAAGACTAAAATCATGATGAACATAGGTTCTCCTGAGCAGAGTTTCGCGCAGAGTTTCTTACCTAATGATGGTGTAGGTCTTGCGAGAGAGGAGTTCGTCATAAACTCATACATAAAGGTGCATCCTCTTGCATTGCTCAATTATGATAAACTGGAGGATAAGTCTGTAAAGGCTAAGATTGATGAGCTTACATCTGGCTATCCTTCAAGGACTGACTATTATGTCGACAAGCTAGCTGAGGGACTTGGAAAGATAGCTGCATCCTTCTACCCTAAAGATGTAATTGTGAGACTTTCTGACTTCAAGAGCAATGAGTATGCGAATCTCATTGGAGGAGACCAGTTCGAACCAGAAGAGGATAATCCTATGATAGGTTTCAGGGGTGCTTCTAGGTACTACTCAGATGTCTTCTTACCTGCTTTCGAGCTTGAATGTAAGGCATTGAAGAAGGTAAGGGATGAATTCGGTCTTGATAATGTCAAGATAATGGTGCCGTTCTGTAGGACTGTCGAAGAAGGAGAGAAAGTATTGAAGGTCATGGCGAAGAATGGTCTTAAGAGAGGAGAGAATCATCTTGAGGTCTATGTGATGTGTGAGATACCATCCAATGTCCTCCTAGCTGACAAGTTCTGTGATATTTTCGATGGTTTCTCTATAGGATCAAATGATCTTACACAGCTATTGTTGGGCGTTGATAGAGATTCTGAGCTGGTCAGCCATATATACAATGAGCGGAATGATGCTGTCAAGGAGATGATAGCTTCTGTCATAAAGAAGGCTAAAGCCAGAAGGAAGAAGGTTGGTATATGCGGTCAGGCACCGTCAGATTTTCCAGACTTCGCACAATTCCTTGTGGAGCAAGGTATCGACAGTATCTCCTTGAACCCTGACACAGTCGTGCCAACAACAATGAAGATACTTAAGAAAGAGAAGCAGCTCCAGAAGTGAGCTGCATATTATCTATATGGTGATGTATATGGTCAATGTAGCGATAAATGGATTCGGAAGGATCGGAAGGATGGTCTTCAGAGCCGGATGGAATGACCCAAAGGTCAATTTTGTAGCGATAAACGATCTCACGGATACTGAAACTCTAGCAAACCTGCTGAAGTATGATTCTGTTCATGGGAGATTCCCTGTTAGCGTAAAAGCGCAGAAGAATGCTCTTATTGTTGGTGGGAAGAAGATAAAGGTATTTGCAGAGAAGGATCCTTCTGAGTTGAAGTGGAATGAGAACAAGATCGATGTTGTAGTCGAGTCAACTGGCTTCTTCACGACAAAAGAGGCTTGCCAGAAGCACATAGATGCTGGAGCAAAAAGAGTCTTACTATCTGCTCCCCCAAAAGATGACATGCCTATATTCGTCATGGGAGTCAATGATAAGGAGTACAAGAAGAGTAAGCACAAGATTGTCTCTAATGCATCATGTACTACAAACTGTCTAGCTCCTATAGTGAAAATACTTGATGATGAGTTCGGCATATCAAAAGGTTTCATGAATACTGTCCACTCTTATACTGGGGACCAGAAGCTTGTGGATGCCCCTCATAAGGATTTGAGAAGGTCAAGGAGTGCTGCTATGAATATCGTACCTACTTCTACAGGAGCAGCTAAAGCGGTGACTAAGGTCATACCAAGGTTAAAGAATAAGCTTGACGGTATAGCTATGCGTGTTCCTACAGTAGATGGTTCTGTGACGGATTTCACATTCTCTACAAAGAAGCCTGCTACAGTAGAGAAGATAAACTCTGTAGTGAAGAAGGTCTCTAATGGTAAGATGAAGTCTATTGTGGAATACACTGAGGACCCCATCGTTAGTAGGGATATAGTCGGAAATCCTGCATCAAGCATATTCGATTCCAAGATGAGCATGTCATTGGATTCTAAGTTCTTCAAGATTGTCTCATGGTACGACAATGAATGGGGATACAGTAATAGGATGATAGACATGCTGAAGAAGATGGGATGATTCCTGTCTTTTCTTATTTTTCTTCTTCTGATAAGAATCAACTATTTTCGTGTCAACTTCTCAAGGAACTCAAGCGATTGTTCTGCATACAGCGCTCTCTGATCATCCCCTTTGGATCTTGCATCCTTGTATATGTCTAAGAATGTGTCAATATAAGAGGATATTTCTGATTCTCCAAGCCTTTTCCATACATCTCTAGGGTCTTCCCAGAAGTCTCTAGGCACCTCTTCTATCCTTGACTCGTACAAAAGATGGTCTATGTCCAATGAGAAGAAAGAATTGAGAGCTTCCTGCCAATCCAGCCCTTCCTCTTCTATGGCTTCCCTGAAATCATTCATAGCATGGATGGCATTATCTGTAGTGATTACAGGATCTTCATTCCTTGGGTCTATCATCACTGAGAATTCCATCCTTCTTATCATCTGAGGTGTTATGTTCTTATCCATCGTCTCATACCTATCTATCTCGATCCTATAAGGACATACATGCTCTTGCTCCCAGAACGAATATCTCTTGAATGGTAGTCTCTGCTCAGAATCTACTATTGGCATGTTGTTATCTTCTATTATCCTCTCTATATTATCGTTGAATCTTTCAAAATCAAAACTACCATCCAGTGTGAGGCAGACTATCGCAGAGGATTCCCTGCTATCGATGTCGTCAGGATTGTGAAGATCTTTGGACTTTTGGACATGCAATGACACTTCCTTTTCAGGTCCGTCCTGGTAGAATATGCTATCTGCACTTAGTATCTCTTTTGTCATCACATAATTGGAATAGAGTTGTAATGCTTTCTCTGAGACTATCTCTTTTTTCTTATAATTGGGCTGGGCAGGATCTTTGCCACTATCTTGCTCTCCTTCACCCTGATGTTCATAGGATACCATGCTTAGTATGTAGAAGGGATTCGAACTTTAAAAAATTCTCTATTGTCTTCTGTGTGACAATATCACCATCCAGAACTGCTTAACCGTTATTGACTTTCATGAAGTGGTAAGATAATTTTATATTACTATCAGAATAGATTAAGGACATGGATTATGCAATGAGATCCTTGAGGAAAGCAGGGATAAAGGATAAGACAGTGGTGATAAGGGCTGATTTCAATGTTCCAATAAAGGATGGGAAGGTCACTTCTGAGAAACGCATCAGATCTGCCATGCCTACGATTGAGTATTGCCTTAAAAAGGGTGCTAGGCGTATAGTGCTGATGAGCCATCTTGGAAGGCCGAAAGGGAAGCCTGATAAGGACTTCTCTTTGCTTCCAGTAGCTAAAGTCCTGAAAAGGCTTCTGAAGAAGAAGGTTGATTTCATAGAGGATATCTCTAATGTGGAGAAAGGATTGCTCGACTCTTATGTCTCAAAGGTGGCACTCCTCGAGAATCTCAGGTTCTTTCCAGAAGAGAAGCATAATGATGCAAAATTTGCGAGGCGGCTTGCTTCTTTAGGAGACATATATGTGAACGATGCATTCGGAACAAGTCACAGGAAACATGCATCAGTGCATGCCATAACACGTTATCTGCCATCATATCCAGGATTCCTTCTCGAGTCAGAATTGTCTAATTTGGATCTTGATAATCCAAAGAGACCTTTTGTCTTCATAATAGGTGGGGCAAAAGTATCAGATAAGATTGGTGTGTTGAAGAAGATGTCAAAGAAGGCGGATGTGACTCTTGTAGGTGGTGCAATGTCTTTTACATTCATGAGAGCGATGGGCATAGACACTGGAAAGAGTCTGGTTGAAGAGGACAAGCTTGATCAAGCAAGAAGCCTGATGAGAAGCTCTAAAGAGAGGCTATGCCTCCCGTTAGATGTCAAGATAAGCACTTCCTTGAAGAGACCATCGAATGTCAAGAGCGTCCGTGTAGAGTCGATACCTAAAGGGGCATATGGCCTCGATATAGGTCCTGAAACTGTAGAAGCATTCTCTCATATAATATCCAAATCCAAGACTGTGTTATGGAATGGTCCTATGGGTCTTTTTGAAATGAAACCTTTTGACAAGGGAACAAAGGATATAGCTAGATCAGTAGCAAAGAGTAAAGGTAAGACCATTATCGGCGGTGGAGACTCTGTCTCTGCAGTTGAAGGTGCAAAGCTCGAGTCCCAAATGACTCATATATCTACTGGTGGTGGTGCAAGCTTAGAGCTGATTGAAGGAAAAAGGCTCCCCGGGCTTACAGCTCTAGAAAACAATGCAAAAAAGAGATTCTGATGCTTTCAGATATCGAAGCTAGGTAGCTTATCTCTTGTGCCACTACTATGGAACTCTCTGCCACAGAATCTGCAGGAGTACTTGTCGAACTTCAGCATCACCACTTCCGTGCTATCACAGAAAGGACATTGCATGTACGGCATATCAACCACCCTGTGACAGTATAGGCATTCCAGATTTAAAAATATTATGTATGATTCCTCTCTTTTAGTGGTGACAGATCACCCTTCTCTACGCAAGAAATCTCCTTTATCTTTCAGGTTGATGAGTGTCTTCCCATCGAAGAAAGCGATACCTATGTTCTCTCCATGCTGGTTGTTGATTATGTTATGACCTCTCTCTATCTCTGTCTTTACAGAATTCTTGAAGATATCCCTGCCACACAAGAAAAGCCATGATGATTTCTTGTCAAGGGATATCTTTCTGTCAGAATAATCGGTGTTCTTCGCTACATGCTCAATAAGTGATATGCTCGGTATGAACTTCCCTTTCTTATCTTCACCAACTATCTCACCCGCATACTCAGGTTCTCTTTCTATGCCTTTCATGGTGTTCTTGAGCTCTGGACTTACTGAATGGTATGCATCACCGATCTTGATGACCCTTGGAAATACTTTCTTATCAAGTCCGAACATCTTCATGAATGTATTGAGCGAGTCAAATCTTATCTTAGCTTTAAGCTTCTTCTTCTCGATCCTTTTCCCTACACTTCCAGACATATCTTACAAGTTCCTTCAATATTTAAAAGGTTATCCATGCTGACTAGTACCAAGAGAACCTTTTTTGTGTAGCACATTTTGACGCTCTTTATTATCTTTGGCTATTCAAGACCAAAGCAAACAGTAATATATTTAAATGCCCTCTACAGTCATAAAAAGTACGGAAAGATTGGACTGAAGAATATCTTACTATCCTCGAGGTGATTTTGTGGAAATAAGTATCATAATAGGACTTGTATTATACGCATTGGCGATAATATTGACGATTAAGTTGGCTAAGAATGTGCTGATAGCTATAGGGACGATACTCTTGATATCTGTTCTTTTGGTTGCGGGCACAGGATTCTTCATATACAGTGATATTTCAGGGATTCAGGATAGATTACCCAGCTCGAATAATCTGATCCTTCTTAGAGAGGGCGATGATGTTCATGCTGGGGTCGCTGTAATGCCGGGAGAGAGTTTCTCGATAGAGAACCTTGTAATGCTGGATGATGATCCTTTGCAAAGGATTTCAGATTATATGTCTGATGGAGAGGACGATGCTATGTTCGGTGTTGTGAGGACATCGGATTTCATGGATGAAGAGATGATGGAAGAACTGGATCTTTACGATGAGACATACAAGATCCTCTTTGTAGACATGACAGTCCTTGAAGATTCTCCTGCTGATACCATTGATGTATCCTCCATAGCAGGCGGTGAAGCAGGTGTGCTTGTTGAAGAGATTCCGAAAGAGACTTCCCTGGAGATGATAAGGGACGATAGCATGGGCTGGAGTAATGTCACTCAGTATATCAATGTAGATGGAATGATGCCTGATACCGATGATATCGAGGCATCCCTTGAAGATATGGGTATGGATGTTGTTGATACCGGAGAAGACGAGCTAAGGGATGAGATGCTAGAGGGTATCCGTGAAGGTCTTGTGGAAGAGTTCGGCAATGATGACATAGGAGGTTTCTTCTTCTTCTTGAGTATGGCTTCCATAATAGACCATCAGGATGGTATGAGATACTTGCTTGATTCTTACAGGGATGAGGACATATATGTAGAGGAAAGCTCTATAACATTTGATCTTTTGAGGATGAGTCCTGATGTGCTACTTGATGCGGTATTATCAGAGACGCAAGGTCTTGCAGAAGAAGCATCTTCTTATGGGCAAGAACAGACACAGGATGAAGCACCTCAACAGGTCGATTCTCCTGAGGAGGATGTGGATATTGAAGACCCTCTAGAAGAGATGGATGAGGAAGAGATCCAGGACATGGTGTCTGATGATGATATAGAAGAAGTGGCTGAGATGTATGATATCTCTGAAGAAGAGGCAGAAGATATGATACGCGACGATATCTCTGAGCAGTATGGGTGAGTCATCTCCTCATTTTGGTTGATATGGATAGTGTGACGCAGAGGCAATCGAGGAAGGGAAAGAATGGATTATCTCTAGTCTCTACCATATCATTAATTTTATTTTTCTCTTTTAGTCTTCTGATATCTGTGTCCACAGATGTGTCAGCATATAGGGATACTATATACGAAAAAACTTTCGATTCGGGAGATTCATTCAACATTGATGGAGAGAACTACGAGGTTGTTGTTGACGATGATGTTGCTATTGTGATGCCGCATGGCTCCATCTTGAGGATCGATGAAAGCGAGTGTGAGATAAGGGACTCCCTTGAGATATGCGCTGAAATGATAGAAATTGAGGATGAGTACGCATCACTATCCATCTCTTATGTATATCCTGAGATAAATGTTGATCAGACACTCTCTACTACGAGCCCTTCACCTGGTGAAGAGGTTGAAGTCGAAGTGACCATATCTAATGATGGTATCGTCAAGTCGGAGGATGTCAGTTATGAACAGGAGCTTCCTTCTGGACTTTCTCTGGAACACTATTCAGGTTCTCTCGATTTCTCTGATGGTGTCCTTTCCTGGTCTTCTTCATTGGATGCTGGGGATGAGATTGTCCTCTCTTTTACTGTGATGGTGCAAGGTTCCGTACAAGATCCTCTACAGGCCTCTGTAGATTACTTTGACGGGTTTACAGGAAGAACTGAATATTCCGCGAGCGAAGACTTTGATGTAGATGTGCCTTACTCTATGACAGTATCTAGTAATGAGACATCTCAAACTCATGTTGGTGATGATGTTAAGCTTACATTAGAGCTGGAGAATGAGGATGATGAAGAAGCAGAGATTCAAGCGCTCACCTTAGATATTCCTGAGAGGCTTTCTGTTATTGAGAGCGATGCTGAATTGGATGAGGAGAATGGTCAGTTCTCTTATCATGGGGAAGTCGATTCCGATTCAACAATATCTTTTGAGATTATAGTCAGAGCAGTCTCTGATGGTGCTTCACTTATAGAGGCAGAATCTGATGTATCGAGGCTTGGTAATCTATTCTCATTAGAGGCTGAACACGAGATAGAAGCTGAAACGCCTGATAGTACCGTTAGGCCCTATCTGATAATAAGAGGGAGTGATGATGTGGAGATAAGAGAACTCATGTCGGATGGTGAGTTTGAGGGTAGCCAACAAGGTCGGCTTGATATTTATCTAGAGAATCCATACGATCACTCTATAGATTCCATCACCATGGATGTGGTGTCTGATTATATCAACTATTCTGCAACATCTGGAGAGATGACGCCGTCATCTACAAGAAGGATTGTCAAAGAGGATCATTCTACACCAATGGTTAACTCTACAGTATCAGATGAGGTCACGGTGAACATATCATATATGACAAGCTTCGGATACTTACATGAGGAGGAAGTGGAGTTTGATCTAACTTATCTGCCGATAGAACAGATTGAGGTGACACATGAGTTCTCAGAACAGAATCCTGAATCGGGAGACAATGTGAGGATATCTGTGAGCGCATATAATCCAAAATCCAGTGATGTCTCTGACATAACTTTCTCAGAACAGCTATCAAGAGATCTGGATACAAGAGGGTCTACACAGAGGACGACAAGCATTGATGCTGGAGAGGAGAAAGAGATATATGAATATACTATGACGATGCCAATCGTCTCTGAAGAGAGGGAGATAAGCGTGGGTACACTCTTGAGTTATGAATACGATGGTGATGATTTTGAGTATAGTGAGCCATTCTCACTAAATGTGAATCCAAGGGAGCCAGACCTCAGCTTAGATAGGTCGCCGGACAGGGATAGTGTAAGGCTTGGACAGAGACTTCGCATGAGTTATGATGTAACCAATGAGAATGAGTACCCTATAGAATCTATAAGCATAATGTTCAATCCTGGGAAGTATGGGTATATAAGGGGTGATCCTTACCATACGATAAGCCAGCTTAATCCTGGACAGTCAAGGAGTGCTGAAAATATAGAATCTTTAGTGTTCTTTGATACATCAGCTTCTTTTGATGATTCAAGGGTATACTTCAATGATGATCAAGGGACAAGACACTCTTTAGATATATCTTCTACTAATGTGGATGTAGAGGATGATTCCCATAATCTTCCAAGGATATTCTTTGATGTCTCTGCTAATGTCACAGATGATATTGCGGAGTATGTTCTCAATATAAGGAATGAAGATGAAGAAGATATTGAAAGTACTGTCCTTATACCTATATACTCAATGAGTGAAAGATTCTCTGAAAGTGATATTCAATTATCTGGAAATACCAATAAGACATTTACAGGGAATCTCTCTGTACTTAGCGATGATAATAGGGAATTGCAGGATATACTACTTAGGTTCGACCATGATGGTGAAACACTCTACGCAACTCCATATGATGTAGATGTTGAAGAGATTGAGCTGTCAGAAGATGAGTCTCCGGAAAGCCCTTATGAGGATCCTGATGTTGTTGAGGAAACTGAGGATATATCTGAAGAGGATACAGATGAGAGTGATGAGGATGGATCTGTGATAGATGATCCAGATAGTGATGATCAAGAAGAAGATATTGACGATGGCTCAGAAAAAGGTTTCATAGCAAGACTGTGGAGGTCATTCTTAGGTTTGATTGGTGTATTATGATGTCATGTGAAGACAGGAGAGGTGTAATCTATTTTTTTTCCTTATTCTTCCTCTTTTTACTATCTTTCTCTGCTCATGCTGAGTTGCAAGAAGGAGAGATAATCGAGGGAGAGACTTTCTCTGTAACAGATGGAGGGTCTATCAGCATATTCGACTATGACCTTCTTTTCGAGGTCGACTCTAATCAGACAAGATTGTTCATTGATGATAGGAATAGTGATGAGTACAGCATAATACCTATGGATTCTTGTGGAACGATAGAGTTTCTTCAGTTCTGTTTTGATAGGATGTCAGGCAGTAATATATTCTCAAGGATATTCACTGAGAACCCATTTGTCACTCTGAGTGGAGAGCTTGGAGATGATGATGTTCTAGTAGGAAAAGAGAATTATCTTGAACTGAACGTATCGAATCTGGGAAACCTCAGATCAAATGAGACATCCTTGGAATTATCATTTCCTGAAGGTCTAGAGTTGATTGATTCTTCTCATGGTGAGATCCAAGGAAATGATCTGTCATGGGAAGGAGAGGTTCCAGGACAGTCTGATGTCACCATAGAGGTTGATTTTATCCATAGGGAAGTCATGGACTCAGAGATTATAGAGATAGATCTTGTCTATGATAATTATTTCGAGGTTATGAGTGAGTCTATTGAGACTGAGATAAGCTCTTACAGGAAGTATGACCTGAATTATTCTACAGAGCCCGAGGATGTTTTTCTTGGTACACCATTTGATCTCAATATAAGACTCGAGAATATCAATGATGCTGATGGTGGGACAAACATGACCTTCAGGAGATTCTCTCTCCCTTTGGATGGTTTGCCGGGATTATCATCCTATAGTGGGTTTGTTACGAGGACATCTAATAGTCTTTTCTGGTCAGGAAGAGTCAACTATGACAATTATAGGGAGTTCATTGTGAGCATTGACCCTTCAGAATCGGGCACTCTAAAGATTCCAGTAGAGATTTCATTCAATGATACTAGCATCTCAAAGCCAAGAGTGAAAGAGATAAAGGAAGATATCCCTATTGAGGTGATCTCCAGAGATCTTGGACTTGATGTCTCAATTGATGACCAATACAATTCAAGTGAGTGGCAAGAATTCAGTATGAATTTGGAGAATCTTGATTCTTCAATCGAGTTCAGGAATATAACTATAGATATAGAAGCTCCGGGCAACACTGAGACAATAGATCTGGGTACTCTCTATCCAGATTCTGAGGAGCCTTTAAGTGGTATAAGCTTCCTGCCTTCTCCTACAGATTCTCAGAAGGATGAGGAGATATCAATAAAGGTATCTTACAAGAATGACTTTGGTGAGGAGAAGACTATGGAGAACTCCTATTCTTTCACGACTCTTCCGGTGATGGAGGCTGAGAAATATCATGAGATTGAGGAGATTGAAGAAGGAGAAGCTTTCAAGATAAATACATATGTGAATAATACTGCAGAGGTTGATATGGAAGATATAGAAGTTACGCATTCAATACATGAAAGGATATTCTATACAGGCACACTCACAGGAAATGTCTCTACACTAGGTCCTGGAGAGAGCTCTCAGGTATTGTCTTATGAGATAAGTTCTGCAGGATTGAATTTCAGTGCTGATGACTATATGCTTGATTCTCAACTTACATTTTCCGTAGGAGATGAAGAGAAAGGGATTGTCGATGAGGTGAGCATATCAGAGATGGTCTTCTCATTATACGATGATCCGAGCGTGCTGGAGAGGACTCAAGAGACGATAGAGAGATACTTCACTTCTACGAATGTCTTCATCATGTTCGTATCGGCGCTTCTTCTCGTAGTATTGTCTGCAAGCACTCTTGTCATGTATAAGAAGAAGTTCACCATATCCGGTTATGATAAGCTTAAGCTGAAGCAGAAGTGGATTGAACAAAGGCTTCATAAGTACAGTGTGAGGGAGGATAAGCTCAAACGCTCTAAGCAGGTTTTGGACGGAAGGATCAGGGATCTCAAGTCTTTCATGGACAAGACTAAGAGAATCCTCGAGAAAGAGGTCCCTATTATAGATGAGAAAAGGGATGGACTGAAGCTCAGACAGGATGAGCTAAAAAAAGAGAAGGAATTGATCGATCAGAAGATTGCAGAGCTGAAGGAGATTGAGAAGAGACTGATAAAGAAGAGCTATGCATATCAACGGGAGCTAAGGGAATTGGATAACAAAGAGAAGGACTTGAAGGATAGGTTTGAGAAGGTCAAGTCCAGATTATCTTTCTTGACAGCAGAGATGAATAAGATCCTACAGAAGGAGAATAAGCTCAGTGCAGAGAAAGAGAGACTCAATAAGAAGGAGCTTGGCGTAGTAGCTGAGAAGCAGCGTATAATAAAGATGGGTACTGAAAAATTCTCCGCTGAGAAGATGGATGTCATACAAGAGAAGGTAAAGCTCGAACATGAGAAGAATATGCTTGAGGAAGAATTGAACTCTCTTGGAAGCAGGAAAGATGATATAACAAAAGCACAAGACTCTATCCACAAACAGAAAGCTGATCTCGCAAAAGACAAGAACATATTCGATATGAATAAGGAAGCAGTGGAGAATTCCTTGAAGACACTGCAATCACAGAGTGATAGGATAAAGGGCATTCTAGAGGAGTCGAGGCACTCTTACATAGAACCTAGTGCTTCCACATCTGATAAGTCTAGCAAAAAGAAGAGGAAGAGGGGAAAAAAGAAAGGCTCAGCGAGAAAAACAAAAGAGAAAAATAATTAAATGAAGTATGCAGGTAATGGTTTATGGGTATATTTGATTTCATGAGAAAGAAAGACAAAGGAGGATCCTCTCAGAGTTCTCCAAGCTCTAGTGATTTTCCTTCTCCTGGAGATACATCTCTACAGGGTGCTGGAATGCAAGGCTTCCAGAATGACTATGGGATGCCTGGAGCTGATCCGAATCAGCCTTTTGGTCAGGGATTTGGTCAGGATCAAGGTGCGCAACAATCTCCCTTCTCTCAAGGATTCGATCAAGGTAATGAAGATCCATTCTCTCAGCAATCTTATGATTCGTATTCATCATCAATGAATCAAGGTCCAGGTGGTTACTCTCAGTCAGATTCTGATGATGGTAGGATCCCGCCTCCAGTAGATGGGATGAGCCAACAACAGGATAATCAAAGTCAGTCAAGTTCCAGAGAGAATGAGATGGTTCTTGCAAAACTTGATGCTATACGCACTGCCATACAGAATCTGGATCATCGTCTTTCAGTGATTGAGAACAAGATTGACAGTGGAAAAAGTAAGAGCGGCAGGGATATAGATAATGTATTTTAGGTGATTATGATGGATATCAAATCTTTTTTTTCAGGTAGAACAGGTGACAAGGCGGAGATGACTCTTTCCTCTTTCTTTTTGGGTTTCATATCGAGCAAGTTCTTCATACTTGCCATGACTGCTTTTGCATTGGACAGGATATTGAAGTACATAGCGCTTAATCTATGTCCTTGTGTGCTTGGTCCCTTCTTCAATATAGTGATAGCAAGGAACCAGGGAATAGCTCTTGGTATGTTCAGTGGAATCGCAGATGCAAATACTGTCTTTGCAGTCACTACAGGTATCATAATACTAGTCCTTTCGTACCTTGCTCTAGTTACAGTGAAGGAGCCCGTGTATGTTGTTGGTCTATCTCTTATGGTTGGTGGTGCGTTAGGCAATCTCTTTGATAGGTTGTGGTATGGTGCAGTAATTGATATAATCGATTTCCACATAGGCATGCTTTGGAGATTCCCTACATTCAACTTTGCGGATGTTGCTATAACTGCAGGAGCCATAATGATAATATCTGGCTCTTTCATCGTGGAGTCTTCAAGAAAAGGGTCAAAGAGTAAGGTCTCTACAAAAAAACACTCATCTGAAACGTCCGTGGGGAAGAAGAAAGTCTCAAAGAAAACTTCTTCAGCCAAAAAGACAAACAAGAGAGGATCCAAGAAGAAATAGAGAAATTTATATCAGATATCAAACTTCTTTAGTTCCTCTTCCTCATATATGAGGTGAGGATTCTCTTTCCAGGGATCTGAAAGTTCTTTGTCGATGCTTGTCTTCCTGTCATCCCTCTTAATCTGCTTTGAGTTATAGAATCTAGCTCTTTCTCTTATCTTCTTAGGTTCAAGAGCCCTCAGCAGGAAGAATGTGCCAATAAGTGATAGGACAATGGTAGCTAGGAGGTTGATCTCATTCTCAGCACCAGATGCAATCAGCGAGAGTGAGTATGTACCTAGCAGTAGGAACCCTATGAGTGCTGTGTCCTTCTCTCTTCTGTTCCTGAGCAGCTTTTCCATGTAGACGAAGCCTAGCATGCAGCCTGTCCCTATGACTACAGTGTGCAATAAGTATGAGATATCTGTCTGTCCCATTATCTCAGGAACAAGAACCACTATCGCACCTATGTATGCAAATATGACACCCAAATCGCTCCCATCAACCATGGTTTGGAGTAGTCCTTTAGCAATATAAGTCTTTTGCATGCATTGAGCTGTGGCACGATTCAATATTTCTTGGAAAACAGCTTCAAAATTCTCTATCATTTATAAGCAAGGTGCTGCTCTCCAATGAAATCTATGATTTCATGTGCAGACAAGTCCCTTGTCTTGCACCGGAGGGACCTAAAGCAAACCATGTTTGCTAACTTTGTTCATCCTTAACAAAGCTCCCCTAGCAACGCACTCTCTTAAAAAGAATCAAGGAATTTTGACCTGATGCTGTTTTTCCAGGTAATCATGCCACAGCCCAGAATGCATTCTGAAACTCTAAGCCACTCTGTAACTCATCGCTCAAAAAGATTTATAAAGAGACTGGGATTATTGGGGTATATGGCTGGTGAAGACGAAGAATTCAAGGATTTAGACAAGGAATCTGGTAAGTCTCCCGAGAAACCTAGACCTAGTAATAACAATAGGTTCAGAGGTAAGCCTGGATTCAAGGGAAAGAACCAGAAGGGTAATCAGAAGGGAGGCAATAAGGGTTACCAGAGACCAGAGGATGAAGGATTTGTCCGAGTCAGGATGCCAAGGGATGGCCAATCATTAGGTATCGTTGAGCAGAGGCTTGGTGGAAGCAGGATGCGTGTAAGGTGCTTTGACGGTAAGACTCGTGTTTGTAGGATACCAGGGAGGCTCAAGAGGAAACTTTGGATAAGAGAAGGAGACACTATTCTAGTAGAACCATGGGATATATCTGGTGATGAAAGAGGGGATGTGATCTTCAAATACCGACCAAATCAGGTCAAGATCCTTGAGAAGAAAGGGATGCTTGAAGGTATAAAGGATGAAGATGAGTTCTGAGTTGCATTATTTTTCTGTTTCTGAATGATATTTTTATTGTGTTCTTCCCATAGATATGGAATTCCATACCCTCTCATGTAAATAGTATACGAACATCTTGAGAATTGCTTCTACACCACCTACAGAGAGTGCTAGTTCGATTCTTTGAGTGAATATCCATACCAGTGACATGGTAATTATTGTTGCTGTGATTCTCCAGCTTATTGTCTTTGCTAATGCTCTTACTTTCTTTTCCATGGAAGAATCTCATGCTGATAATTTATAACATTTATGGCGATATGGGTCTGTCCCAAATGGTGGAAAAGAGTATACTGTCCGTAGTAGTCAGCTGTTGCGTGATTTTTTGAATCACGCATGACTACTGACTGGGAGGGGTTGCTCCCTGCGGGAAGCCCAGTAGGACAGTATACAAAAATGCTCCTTTTGGAACAGACCCGGCGATATCGGGCTTGTGGCACGATTAAATATTTCTTGGAAAACAGCTTCAAAATTCTCTATCATTTATAAGAAAGGTGCTGCTCTCCAATGAAATCTATGATTTCATGTGCAGACAAGTTCCTTGTCTTGCACCGTAGGGACCTAAAGCAAACTATGTTTGCAAACTTTGTTCATAATTAACAAAGTTCCCCTAGCAACGCACTCTTTAAAAATGAACCAAGGAATTTTGACCTGATGCTGTTTTTCCAGGTAATCGTGCCACAGGCCCAGGCGATATGTTAAATTTCATTTCTGTGACTTATGCACTACTCTAACGGTTAAATATTTAAACCTCTATATAGACAGTATCAGTATGGCTGATGCAGAAGACATCAAGAACGCAGAGATGCTGGTCAAGCATGGTTTCTTCAAGAAAGGGAAATGGAGCAAAGACCCAAAGGAGAGAGAGAAAGAGGTACGTCTTAAGGGTGGAGCACAGATCCTGAAAGATGGAGAAGTGGATATGGAGAAGATGGAGTATAGGGCGGGTGAATTCATAAATACCTCGTATCCTGCTCCTAAGGTAAGGCATGTACTTTCTGTATCTGAGCCGAACTATACAGTGCTTGAGAAAAGTTATCTCTGGATCCTGAACCATGTGTCCCTGGATTTCAAGATGACCAAGTCCATAAAGATAACTGATACTTATGGAAGTTCTACAAGCTCTACTCAATGGCATGTCATGAATGAGAGGATGAACAATAATCAACGCAACATCTCAAATATCATGCAGACAGTAGGTTCTCTTGTCAAAGAGATGTTCCCGATGGTGCATGAACTCACAATGTGGAAGGAAAGGCTAAGATGGCATGATATGTCTGATAATGGCGATCCTGCAGGTGATAAGGCATTGAAGGGGGCATGGACTGATGTGGTAGAGGGTGGTCCTGAGAACAATGGATCCATCTTCGGATTGGCGAGAAATGCCAACTTCGTAACTCTTCCAGATCTTTTCTTCTCTGTCTTCGTACAGAAACCTGAGGATGTCGACAAGGTAGTTGACGAGGAAATGAAGGATTTCAGCAATCAGCAGGTTAAGAGCATCCTGAAACGGAAACTAGTCCAATATTTGACATGGAAAGAGAATACAAGGAAAGAGATCGAACAGAGGTGGAGATTTACTGTGAGATATCTGAGGCAGCACATCTCTGCGATAAAACTACAATTATCCTGGCTTAGACCTTATCTCCAGCAGATGAAGTATCTGAGGCAGAACTCAAGCTTCCAGGATTCAGCACAGCTCATAAGCAGCTTTGACACATCAAAATTCGAGATTGAGACATTATGCACCAAGAAGAATGATAAGAAGTACAAACCTATTGTCCTGATGAACTTCCAGTATCTCTCATTCCCTGAGAGAACAGGTCCTACATATCCAGCATCAGGTTTTCAGCACTCTGGAACCATGACTGTGACCTTTAGGGGTTATGTCTGGACTGATGAACAGATAGAGAATTATCAGAAGATGAGGGATGAGGAGAGTATGGAGCTTCTCGGCGAACTGGATGCAGGATTCAAGGATGCAATGGATGAGCTAGGGAAAGAGATCAAACAGTTCATAGAATCAGAGGAGATGGATGCTCCAGAGACGGATTCTGAGAAGACCATAAGGATGCTGGAAGAGAGACTTGAGAAGTATGAGAAAGATGATGATGGGAAGGTAAAAAGACCTTCGATGGGTGCGGAAGGTGCTATATACCAGCCTTTCGCGGACGTTGGAAGAGGTTTCATGGAGATGGGCAAGATGTTCTTTCCTGCCTCTCTCTTCAATATGGAAAGACCAGAAAAG
>CAZMXQ010000001.1:0-38637 GCA_964570335.1 uncultured Methanosarcinales archaeon | reverse complement strand
GTTTAATATCTTCCGGAGCAGAGCTCCGGGGTATTAAACCCAACACGGAATAAAGAAATATTACAGACAGATTAATTAATGATATCAACATAAATTGTGTCATGAGAATAAGAAAAACTTACTTGGACAAGTCCATAAGATATTCCCTTAAGTACAGATATAGCTTGCTCTTCCTTATATCCTTGATTATCATAATACTTATTGTACCAATATATACGGGAAGCAAAGATAGCGTATGTTTTGATGAAAAATGCTTTGATGTTGAGATAGCAGACAACCAAGAGACAAGGGAAGAAGGTCTCATGCATATACAAGATCTTTCAGAAGATGAAGGGATGCTCTTCATATTCGAGCAGGAAGGACATTACTCATTCTGGATGAAGAATACCTTGATAGAGCTTGATATAATATGGATAGATAGTGGAAGAAATGTGGTGCACATAAATGAAGAAGCACAACCTTGTACAGAAGGTCCATGTTCAAGCATAAGCTCAGCGAGGCCTGCAAAATACGTCCTAGAGATTAACGGAGGCCTTGTCGAGAAAAACGGGATAGATGTTGGAGATGAAGTTGAGTTCTTTTTGAGGCGAGAAGACTGATTCATCTACCTTCTTTTTTTTGTCCCATGTAATCCATTATATCATTCCCGGTACTCTTCTCTATATTGCCCGCAAGAATAGCGAAGACTATGGTCAGTAGTATTATGATAGGAAGTACTATTGCAGGAAATGAGAGAGCAGCGAGCCTTCCCACTTCTGAAGCATACTCTGGTGTGCCAGGATCACTTGCTAACAGTGTTAAACTGAGCACAAGGTTAAGTATAGCACCTATAAAGAATATTATGGAGAAAAGAGTATTTGCCTGATCTATATGTCTAGAGAGCATCTTCTCTTTCCCTTTCTTCTTATAATCTTTCTTTACAGATTCCATATCGAGCACTTCATCAAGGATGACGCTGATGAAAGGTCTCTTCATATAACCTGTCAGCAGTATCACAACTCCTATAACAGCAGGTATTGCAGTCTCCTTGGATATCATCCAACCATGAGATAGTTCCATGAAACCAAAGCCTCCTGTCAAAAGGATGCTTATAAGTCCGATGATGGAGAATACACTATATCTCTTCTCTACAGAGAGATAATATATACCATAAGATAGTGGAAGGAGCAACGCTATAAGGAATGCATAGTGCGGTCCAAGAAGATTCTCATCGCTCATGAAAGACATGATCAGAGAAGGTATTATCACATTTACAGAAGCACTGAACAATGACCTTATATACCGCATAATTACAGTATAGCTTCTGATGTTATAAATATTACGTAATATGAAGCTTACAATATATCATTACTATACCTGAACAAATAGAAAGAGTTATTAATCATCTGTACTCAAAGTCTTCTGGGTTGGATTACATGGTGTTGGTACTAGGTCATTTTAGAAGTCTATGGTCGGTTATAAAGAGAGATAACTCTAAGCTTAAGGCATGCCCTTTTTTCTTCTGGTTTTTCTTCCCAGTACTCTTCTTCTCTACTGTGATAAACTGGTTTGACCTCAGACTCATTCTTGGAACGACCGGCTGGTTCGTGATATCTTATGCCTTCGGATATATGATAATATCCATGGGACAAGAAAGGTTCACTACTAAAAGATCTGTGAGAAGATGGTAGTATGTCTCAAAAGACAACATTAGCTTTCATCACTGTATGCTTGATATCACTCATATTCTTATCATCTCCCATGCATGGCTTCATCTTTGATGATGACTATCTAGACCAGTATTCTGAGGTGGAAAGAGATGTCGCTCAAAGAGGCGAGATGGAAGAGGAATACGATAGCTCTGGAGTTATGATTGACCCAGAGGAAGATCTGATGCTCAATGAGATAATCAATATCGGGACAACCATGCTTATCGCGTTCTCCATCGTATTGCTGATATCTCTCATAGCAGCACTGAAAGAATCTAGTGGAAGCATACTAATCATAGGCATAGTGATAGCAATAATGGTTGCAGGCTCGACAGGAGTCATATATGTTGCAGAATCAACGATAATAGCCGAGTCGCTTCAGAGGACTGACGAAGAATTCTGGGAAGCGATAACCATATCAGACTTCGAGCTTGATGTACTTGAGGATATAAGTGGTTACTCTGAACGTGAGATAGTGCCAGAAGCATTATCTCAAGAACTTTCTTTGGTTGAAGATATAGGACATGAAGTGATAGAGAATGCCACTCTCCATGAATGGTCTGACGAGGACTATTCCCGCGAGCTTTTCATAATAGAATTCTCTGATCATATGATTGCAACTGTGTTCACAGATCTTTTCCTCGAAGTTGAAAGAAGCATTGATCTCCGCAACTCCGTAGTCTTTGCGGGAAGATTCGAGAGCGAGAATCCCAACTACCAGGTTGCGACACTCATGGAAGGGGACAGATTCATCTTCCTTAGCTTTTCCTCTGAGCTACACTCATTATATGCTATGAATAGGATCTTGAGCGACTTTCCTGAAAGGTATTCTACAGGCGATACAACAGCACCTAGTGTGGAAGAGATAAATCCATATCAAGGAGTTGCTAACGAGAGCGACCTATCTTTTGAAGTCTACGACATGGAATCTGGCATCAACCCACTCTCCATAAGAGTTGTAGGCATTGATGAACCTTTCGACCCATTGAAGGATTGCAGAGAAATGGATACTGATGATGAAGATAGATACCTTTGTACAATTGAAGATGCTATCGAAGAAGAAGGATCATTCACGATAATAGTCTCTGATAATGAGATGAATAATGAACAATATTCTATAGAATACGAATCTGAATGATGCATGCCTTTCAAATAACAACAATTCTCATCCTCAAAAAGAATAACAAGAAAGAAACCAAAAAATGTCAAAAATAGAAGGCTTATTGCCTTCTCGAATTTGATCTTGAGCTAGGTCTTGATCTTTCAACACCCTTTCCCTTCTTGTGCATAGACCTCATCTTCTTTCCTGTTGAGGTCTTTCCTCTGAAAGGCCTTCCCTTCTGATCAGGCTTAGAGATGAATGACAGCTGCTTATCACTCTTGATTGCAGGGTGTGACCTGTCGACCATTATGACCTCGAACCACTTGTTGACACCGTCTTCACAGAGCATATAGGAGTTCAAGACTTCAGAATTCTTGTACTTCCTTGAAACCCTCTCCTCAGCGATAAGCTTGTAATTCTTAGCCAAGGTCAATCTGTGTCCTGCGTGCTTCGATCTCCTACCCTTCTTTATCTTAGGCCTGCTATGACCACCTTTTGATACTCTCTGCCTGACAACAAACACTCCTTGCTTGGCCTTGTATCCTAGCGACCTGGCCCTGTCAAGCCTTGTAGGCCTCTCAAGCTTTACGGTAGCATTCTCTCTCCTTACTTTCAGCAGGAGCTCTCTGTAATTATCCTTGTTGCTTTCCTTCGGTCTTTTCCAAAGCTCTTTCATATATTTATATAGACCCATTTCTAATCACCTTTCGCGATTCAGGTTGGAACCCCACATCTCGCTTTGTCAGCAAAAATCAGCTTTCATTTAAAAAACTTGCTCATCTCTTGGACCAAAGAACCAGCTTCATGACAGGATATGCAATTTATCGCTTGATACAACTGTGAAATCACAAAGATTTATAAACTACTCACTGTTTTTTTAGATAGAAAAACAAAATAGCACTTAATTATTCACGAGAGTGTGTCTATTTGAGACGGTCATGATACCGTCCATGAGGACAGAAAAAGCACTTGTTAATCAACGACAACATTTCGCTTTTTCTATGCGAGTGCTTAGTTACGAGGTAGAGAAAAATGGTAGATTTTGAAAGTCTAGAGTTAAGTAGAGAGATGAACAGTTCTATACAGGAGTTGGGATTCACAGAAGCAACACAGATACAGGAGAGGTCCATCCCACTCATCCTTGAAGGAAAGGATGTAATAGGAGAGTCTGCAACAGGCTCAGGAAAGACACTTGCATTCGGGACAGGCATAGTAGAGAATGCAGAACCCGGAAAAGGCGTACAAGGCCTAGTCATAACACCCACAAGGGAGCTTGCAGAGCAGGTCATGGACTATATAAAGGCACTAGGAAAGCCAAAAGGTCTCAAAGCAGCATCTATATACGGTGGTGTTGCAATGGACCCGCAGGAACACGCACTGAAGAACGCAGACATAATAATAACAACACCCGGAAGATTCAAGGATCACATGCAGAGAGGAAACGTAGACTTCTCAGCATTGAACACATTAGTCCTTGATGAAGCGGACAGGATGCTTGATATGGGATTCATAGAAGACATAGAGTTCATAATCAAGGCATGCCCTAAAGAGAGGCAGACACTGATGTTCTCAGCAACAATACCACCTAAGATGGAATATCTTGCTCAGAAATACATGGATAATCCTGAAATTGTATTGACAGATAGTCAAGTAGATCCAGAAAGGCTTGAGCAGATATACTATGATGTAATACCTCAGCTGAAGATATCACTACTAGTACATCTGATAAAGCAAGAGACATCAAAGCTTGTAATGATATTCTGTAATACAAGAAGGGCTACAGATCTGATAGTGAGTAGTCTGAAAGCTAACGGAATAGAAGCTGTTGGTCTTCATGGAGGATTCACCCAGAACAAGAGGAACAACGCTATGGAGATATTCAGGAATGGAAAAGAGAATGTCCTTGTATGCACAGATGTAGCTGCTAGAGGTATACATGTTGATGGTATATCACACATATACAATTATGAGATACCTAACGATCCGAAGGATTATGTACACAGGATAGGAAGGACTGCAAGAGCAGGAGAAGAAGGCAAAGTGGTAAACCTTCTTTCACCAGAGGACCATGATAATTTTGCAAGGATACTTAATGAGTACAGGTCTTTCAATGTGAAGAATGTAAAGACACCATATGTTCCGAAGGCTACTGTCAAACAGCCTCCACGAGATGATCGTAGAGGTCCTAGAGGCAATCCGAGAGGAAGAAGGGATAACAGCCGGAAACCAAGAGATGGTGGCCACAGAGGACACAGGAAGGACTCAAGTGGAAGAAACAGAAGATGAGCCACTAGGCTCTATTCATTTCTTTTTTTCTATATTCTTTTTTTGTATAGAAACAATGCAAGACAGATTTTCTCATCTTAGTCTTCTTCCATATATGTATCGCATATCAGGAAGTTCTGTAGCCCAATAGTGAACCCACATCGCGCAGTAGTTGAAGAGCGCAACATAAATCCCTAGTGATGACTCTGCCAAGAATGCAGGGATGAAGAAAGCAAGCATACCTAATAGATACATCGCATTGCGAGATAGAGCAAATATTCCCGTCCTAACTAGGGGAACATCTCTATAGACAGATTTCTGGAAATGATCGATACCCACTGTCCTTTTCAGTCCAAAGAACATAAGCACACTCAATATTGCCCACATGCTCAATATGCCAAAGAAAACAACCAAGGCTACTATCGCCAGAGGATCGACATCAAGCGTATTCTTTTCCATGAATGATGCTACAATAGCTGAAACAAATCTGAGCATGAAAAGAGTATAAGACAGCACCATGAATATATTGAAGAAATGCCTTCCGAATCTCTTTGTCAGGTGATTACCTACCAGCTCCCTTCTCCACACCACAACTACAAAAGCTTGATGGATAGCTATAGTAGCAAAGGATATCATTGTCCACATGATATCTTGTGTCAGAAGATAGAATATTCCCGTAAACAGAAGTATGAGGGAAGCGTGCGCAAATTGCCTTTCTCCAAGTCGGACTCTTGCCATCTATATTCTTTGATATCTATATCATTTAAAAGCTTTTTGAGGAGATTAGCATAGCATGGCCCATCACAGGACACCTGTACAAAATCTTTTTAAAAAGAACCTTACCGACATCTTGTACTAGCATTCTAGTGATATCATGTCAATACGTTATCAGAGAAAGGAGAAGACAGATGAAGAAGTGTTCAAGCTACTTCATCCTATAACCAAAGAATGGTTCAGGCAGAAATTCGGCAGCTTCTCACCTCCACAGAAATTCGCAGTTCCGGATATCAAGAACAAGAAAAACACACTTATCAGCTCACCTACTGGTTCTGGAAAGACCCTTTCAGCCTTTCTGACTATAATCGATGAACTTGTATCGTTATCCGAGAAAGGTAAGCTAGAGGATAGGATCTATTGCACCTATATCTCCCCTCTGAAAGCACTCTCTAATGATATAGAGAGGAACCTCAATACGCCTCTCAAAGAGATAAAAGAGATTGCAAAAAAGAAGTTCAACAAGAAGCTCGACATAAGGGTGGCAGTAAGGACGGGGGACACTACATCATCACAGAAATCTTCCATGCTCAAGAAACCACCACACATACTCATTACAACACCAGAGTCATTAGCCATAATAATCAATACTAAAAAGTTCAGTGAAAAACTCAAAGGGCTTGAGTGGTGCATCATTGATGAGATACATTCTCTGGCTGAGAATAAGAGAGGATCGCACCTTTCCATAACTATAGAGAGGTTGAACAATCTCACACACTTCACAAGAATAGGGCTTTCTGCAACAGTAGCACCACTTGATGAGGTAGCCAAATATCTGACAGGACAAGTCGTTGACAATGATATGGAGAAAGGTACGCCTGAAAGGGACTGCAATATAGTTGATGTCCAATTCATAAAAGATATGGATATCAAGGTACTCAGCCCAGTCAAGAGTTTCATGGATACTACACACAAGCAGATGCAGAACAACATGTATAGGATAATACATGACATAGTCCAGAATCATAAGAGCACACTTATATTCACCAATACAAGATCTGCGACTGAGAGGGTAGTGCATAATCTGAAAGAGCGTTTTCCTAAGTCTTATGGAGAATCAAATATAGGAGCACACCATGGCTCTCTCTCCAAATCACACAGGTTCAAGATAGAGAAAGGGATGAAAGAAGGCCTTATGAAGTGCGTTGTCTCTTCAACATCCTTAGAGTTGGGTATTGACATAGGATCGATAGATGTCGTAATCCTTTTGGGAAGCCCTAAATCCGTGGCAAGGGCACTCCAGAGAATTGGTAGATCAGGTCACAGCCTGAAAGAGAAAGCAATGGGCAGGATAATAGTTCTCAGCAGGGACGACCTTGTAGAATGCGGAGTACTCCTAAAGGCAGCACTAGAAAAGAAGATCGACAAGATAAACATACCTTTTAATGCACTGGATGTACTGGCTCAGCATATATATGGCATGGCCATAAACGGTCCTCTTCATATCGATGAGATATTCGATACTGTAAGAAGAGCTTATCCTTATAGTGGCCTAGACAGATCAGAATTCTACAGTATGATCGACTATCTTTCCGGAGAATTCTCTGACTTGGAGAGCCGTAGCGTATATGCTAAGATATGGTATGATAAGGATAACGGCATGGTTGGATCAAGGTCTAAGCTTGCAAGATTGATCTACATGACCAACATAGGCACCATCCCCGATAGTGGGGGTGTGGTCGTCAAAGTCGGCACTGAACCTATAGGAGTCATAGATGAATCCTTCTTAGAGAGGCTTGAGAAGGGAGATGTGTTCGTTCTTGGAGGGAGCGCCTATCAATTCAAGTATTCCAGGGGCATGACCGCGCAAGTCCAATCAGCCCTTGGCAAACCTCCCACTGTCCCATCATGGTTCTCAGAGACTCTACCACTATCCTATGACCTCTCTATAGAGATACAGAGATTCCGACATCATATGGAGAGCCGATTCAAGAAGAAGGATGGTAATGATATTGATAAGAAAGAAAAAGCGATAAAAGATTTTGTAGATGATTACCTCCATGTCGATGAGAATGGAAAGGATGCGATATACGAGTACTTCAGAGAGCAGTTCTTATATGCTACAATACCTCATAATAAGAAGATTGTCATAGAGCATTACAATGATGGAAGAAAGAAGTACATGATATTCCATACACTTTTCGGGAGAAGGACTAACGATGTACTATCCAGAGCTGTAGCTTATGCCATATCAAAGAATCAGCACAAGGATGTAGAGATAGGATTAGATGATAATGGATTCTATCTGAGCACGAGTGCAAAAGCGGACGCTGCAAAAGCGTTGAAGATGCTGAAGAAGGATGAGCTTAGAGAGATAATGGAGATTGCGCTGGATCACTCAGAAGTGCTTAAGAGACGATTCAGGCATTGCGCATCAAGATCACTGATGATATTGAGATCGTACAGAGGAAGGCAGAAGTCTATAGGCAAACAGCAGATGTCATCGCAGCTTCTTATCAACTCAGTAAAGAGGATAGGCCCAAACTTCCCGATACTCAAAGAAGCGAAGAGGGAGGTCTTAGAGGATCTTATGGACATAAAACATGCAGAAGATGTGATAGGAACTATAGAGACTGGAGAAGCAAAGATAGAAGAGATTCATACTAAAGTACCATCACCATTCTCTTTCAATCTGATAATGCAAGGATATGTTGACATACTCAAGATGGAAGACAGGATAGAGTTCTTGAAAAGGATGCACGAGTCAGTCCTCTCAAGGATTGGTTCAGGTAAGAAAGAAGAAGAGGAAGATATGGCTGACATGAAAGAGAAGTTCATGGAAGAGAAGAGGAAGAAAGAGATGCTTACACCTGAACAGGAGAAGCTTATCCATCAGGCCTCGCTCCTTGATATACCTACCAAAACAAGATTGATGATAAACGACCTTGTTAAAGGGTCTCCTGTAGCAGATGCAGGACACCATTTCTTTGATATGATACAGAAGCATGAGGATGAGATAGTAGAGAAGTGGCCCAGGAAGATTGCCTCTTTTGTTCTTGAGAAGAGGGATGAATTCTTTGAGAGGGAATTCAGCTATGAGAAGTATTGGCAAGAGGAAGAGGATGCCAACAAAGAGAAAGAACTTGAGCATAAGGCAGAGCTGAGGAATGATTTCCAAAGAGCTGCGAGAAAAGTAAGCCTTGACTCGAAGATAAGATATGATGGATTACGACTCATTGATGGAGAGACTGATGGAATCTCAAAAGAATTCAAAGAGTGGCTGAACAACCTCTTAAGTGAGACAGTTCCGAAGATATGGAGTACAAAGCTTGTCAAGTTCCTAATGGAAAAGAAAGATGAGATCGAATAGACCAATACATCAAACGATATCTTAGGAGAAATCTAGTGTTTCCATCACTTTTTCCAATTCATCCTCGCCTTCTTCAAAAGAATCCTGTTGAGTTATGAGTCTTATACGGAATACTCTACCATCAGATTCTACTAGTACATCTCTAGCCATCATTATGTCTTGAGACTCTGTGAAAGAATAATCAATGAAAAAAACCTCTTTCCCTCCAATAGTATCTTCTCCATCATCACGGACCCTTATATTATCATAGTCTCCAAGTTCTCTTGTGTTACTCATTATATGATCATGGGCTCCCTCAACATCCATGTCAGAAGATTGGAAAGACAAAGATATGATCGCGTCCTCGCCTGGAGAGATGAATGTTATTATAGTATCCAATTGATATATCTCATAGTCTTGCCTATGATCCCAGCCATCAGGAGACTGTACCTGGAATCCATGTTCTCTGTCAGTGTATGTACCATCAGGAGACATAGAGATACAAGAGCTGAGGAGGAGAATAGAAAAAGATAGTACCATAAGCATCGAAGCTCTTACCATAGAAAGACAATCAGTCAAAGAAGTATAAAAATCTATGTGCCATTGCCAGTCATTTTCAGAAACCTTTTATATCCTTGATACACAGTAGTATTATGGAAGAAAGACTCATCAAGACACATATAGAGGCGGCAAGACTCCTTGGCAAGGTCAAGGATGACTTCAGGAAAGAGATCTCAGATGGCAACATAAAGGATGAGTATGAAGGAAAAAGGTTCATACTCAAGAGATTCAAGGAATATGGTCTGAGGACTGACAAGGATTGCCCGATAGTAGCATTCGGCAGGAATACCTCGTTCGTTCATTATTTTCCCACAACAAACTCATTGAGGCTTAAAGACGAGATGCCAATACTTCTCGACATATGGGGCCATATACCTAATGGAGTATATGCAGATATGACTTGGATGTTCTACAAGGGTAGGCATGCAAGCCCTAAACTCTTGCGAGCATTTGAAGCTGTTATATCATCAAGGGATGCCATGATCTCTTTCCTCAGAGACTCATTGCAGGATAAGAAGCTTCCTGCATCAAATAGGTGCGATTCAATAGTCCGTGATGCTTTGAATGAGCACAAGCTAGGAGCATACTTCTTGCACAGTACAGGTCATTCTATGACGCAGAGGCTTGTACATGGTTGGAAGAGCAACAGAGGTATAACGCCAAGAAATCCTAACAAGATATCAAAGATGATGCCATACACAGTAGAGCCAGGATTGTACTTCAGGCATCTTGATGCGCCCTTCGGTGTCAGGTCAGAGATGGATTTCTACATCAATAAAGATAACAAGGTCATACTTACTTCTGATGTCCAGAAAGAGTTGGACTTCATCCTACCGAAAGGACAGGAAAGATTATCAGGATTCTGATGGGTCATAGAAGCATCTAAAACACATTCTTCTTCTTCCCCTTCAACATACGTTTCTTTCCCTTTAGGATCACTCTTGAATCGGTGCTTGGTATTATTGTAGTCTTATCACCTATGTGGAACTCGTATGTCACTCCACGATGTATCAACTTGAATGAAAGGCCATTCCAATCTGCAGGAAGATCTGGATCGATCTCGATGATAGGCTTATGATAGTTCACACCACCATACCTTCTTATTATGAAATCTATGGTGCCTGCCATTAATCCACAATGTATCCCATCAGAAGTATCTTTCCTTATCCTCTCAGATATATCTGCAGAGAGCGACTCTTCCAAGAACTTCCTTGTCACAGTCTCATCACCAAGATGGCTTGATATCACACCATGCACTATCTTGCTGAGAGATGAACCGTGGCTTGTCCTGCTTTCATAATATCTATAGTTCTTCTTGAAGAATGATTCTGGGTTATTTATCTTTATACCCATCGATTTCAATATACTAACAACCTCTTCAAGATCTATATTATAGAAGGGCATCAATGTGTCAGCTTGCTTGGAAACCTTATAATTATCAGGAGATCTGCCTTCTGCCTTCAGTATCCTGTCCATCCTATGTATATCACCATACTTTTTCTTATAACGGTTCCAATCAAGTTCGGGCAGCTTGAAGTATCCATCGAATTGTTCTATTATTCCTCTCTCATGATTCACATTAAGGTTCTCAGAGATATCTTTCCAATTCTTTAGCTCCTCGTTAGAAACGCATGTTTTATCAGGTGATAACTCGGCTAGCTCGACAGATTTCTTCAACAGCCAAGACACCATTATATTGGTATAGGCATTGTCCTTCAATCCAGGCTTCTTAGATTTCGGAAGCTTCTCATGGAATTCATCTGGACCCATGACCCCTTCTATATGATACTTACCTGTCTTCTTGTCATACTTGGAAAGACCTTCCCAGAACCTTGCAATCTCAAGCATGGTATTCATGCCAGACTCTTCAAGGAAATCCTTATCCCCAGTCATCTCATAGTATTTCCAGAAATTGTAGAAAATGGCTATGGAGACATGCCTCTGCCTCCTGCTCAGGTCAGGATCCCATTTTCCACTCTTCGGATTATAGTGCACTGTCTGTGTCTCTTCACCACCAGAGTCAGCACTCTGCCATGGATACATAGCCCCTTTCTGACCCTCTTGCATAGCATTCCTTATAGCAGCAGGAAGCCTTCTCTGCCTATAGCGAAGCAATGATCTCGCAATATCTGGGAACCTTAAGTTGTAGAATGGCAGGATGTAAAGCTCATCCCAGAATATATGTCCTCTATACCCCTCCCCATGCAATCCTCTCGCAGGCATACCAGCATCTATATCATGATTATGAGGCGATGCAGTGCTCAATAGATGGTAAGCATACAAACGCGATATCTTCTGTGCCCATATATCACCTTCGATTTTCATATCTGCCTTGTCCCAAAGCCTTGCCCATGAATCCACATGTTTTCTCGATTCCGATTCAAAGCTTCCGAAACTTAGATTCAAAGAATCCCTTATAGGATCATCAGAATCTATCGAGGTGAATATACTGACATATTTCTCCACATCATACCTTTTGTTCTTCTTTGCATCAAAGACTATCTTCTCACCTGTACTCTCTTTCTCTTTCTTGGTAGAATTGCTTGACTGCTTTCTCCGTCCATTTGCCTTCAATCTATGATGTGCGCTGACCACAATATCATGCCTGGAATTCTTAGTGGTAGCTGCTACATAGATACGCTCAGCCTTCCTGCCTTTTCTTAGATTCTCAAGATGTTTTGAATTCAATTGCCTGTATCTTTCTACATTGTTGTTTATCACACCACCATCTATATACGATGTTATCGTGACCTTGGACTCAAAATTAATCGGAGTCAATGAATATCTTATGAAAGACTTATGCTTATCATGCATGCTGACAAATCTTGTCGTCTTCAATCTCATCACTCTCTCCTTCTCATCCTTGAAGACCATCTCCTGTATAAGCTTCCCATGGCGCATATCTATCCTCTGGTGATAATCTATTATTTCGCAATCAAAAGGATTGACCCTATCTCTTCCGATTGTTATCTCGCACAAGAGCCAATTAGGGCAGTTTACGAGGTCGTTGTTCCATACATCCTCGCCATGTACTTTTGTAGAGAGGCTATTGAAAAGACCCGCTATGTAAGTACCTGGATAATGAGTCCTTAAGTCGTCAACCGCAGTAGCATGGCATCCCCTAGTACCCATGTAACCATTACCTACAGTACTCATGGCCTCACGCACAGGTTCACCTTCAGGATCATAACTATAATAGTCTATATACCATCCTTTCTTCTCAATTCCAGAAGAGAACCACTCCCTTATCTTAGAGAGTGTTAGCTTGCTCAAGCTATCTACTACAATGTCTGCAGGTTTCAAAGGATTGTTACCTCTCTTCACGCCAACAACAAGACCGAAACAGCCATTCTTGCCAGCCTTTACTCCTGATATAGCGTCTTCAAAGACAATGCTCTGCTGTGGTCTTACACCGATTCTTCTCGCAGACTCTACGAATATATCTGGCTCAGGTTTTCCGTTGAGGCCTTCCTCCTCTGAGACGATACCATCGACAACAGAATCAAAGAGATGTTCTATCTCAGCAAGCTTCAGGATAAGTCTTGTATTCTTACTAGAGGAAGCGATGCCTACTTTGACACCTTCCTTCTTAAGCTTCTTGATAAGTGTTATACCGCTCTTGAAGACTTTTGGTTTCTTCTCCTTTATTATCTTCTGGTATTCAGCATTCTTTTTATTACCTAGTCCACAAACAGACTTGATATCTCCAGAGTCATAGCTCTTTCCGTAAGGTATCCTTATCTTGCGGCTTTCAAGGAAACTCTTTACACCATCATACCTAGGCTTCCCGTCTACATAATCAATATAATCTTTCTCTGAGAACTCATCCATGCCTTTCTCCTTCAAGAACTCATCAAACATTGACTTCCACGCCAAGAAGTGTATCTTTGCTGTCTCCGTGATAACACCATCAAGATCGAATATGGCCCCTTTGCAACCCTTTATAGTCATCATACCATCCCGCAAATATCTCATTCCTGATTTTTAAACAATATCATCTTTTATCGTTAATCTCCCTTTTCTATTTTTTGTTTTTCTTAGTCTTATTTTTCCTAGCTGCACAATGAAGACCATATACCAGAGCATCAGGTGTAGATACGAATATACTATTCTTGACCTTCCTTCGGACTTTCCTTTTCAGATTCTTATCCTTTGTAACGAAGATAGATCTTGCACTCTTGCTCTTACCTGAAATCTTCTCTGCCATAGGTAAATCCGATGAAGTATCTCCACATACAAGAGTAGAAGATCTCTTCATATCAATGCCAAGTTCCTTAGCGATGTAAAGGATTCCATCTCCCTTATCAAATCCTTTCTTGGATCCTGTAGTGACCATAATCTCAATATCCAATCCAGTATCCTCTATATCAAGTAGCCCTTCGCCTTTATCCGCATCTCTTACAATCTTCTTTATCCTCTTCAAGAAGTCTTCAGATTCCTTCTTTGCGATTGATCCTGAGATGTCTTGTCTTGCTATAGTTATCTGACCGAATTTTTCCTGGAATCCTGATCCGATAAGACTGAATTTGCTATATTTACTTTTTTTGATTAGGTCCAGAATACCTGTCTTGACTTCATCCAGCTTCTCTTTCTTTTTTCCATCTATCTTCTTCTCCCTTCTTGAGCCCCTCGATGTCAAGAATTCTCTTCCCTTGGATCCTGCATAGATGAATGTGTTCCCAGGGTCTACAGAAAGTTTCGTGATTCCTTCTAGAGGAGCTGATGTGACTATTATCCCCTTCTTCCTCTTATTTCGAGTCCTTCTCCTGAGAAATCTGCACAAGAAATAAGAATTGTATGCTGATTGCACAGCTGAAAGATATCTGTCGCAGTAGTTGTTTATAGTTCCATCCCTGTCTGTTATCAGATTATCCACGTCAGAACTTTCAACATAATCCATCACTGATCTTACATCTGTTAAAAAGGCATTGTCGTTTCTTGAGATTTCTGAGACAAGAGACTCTTCTCCATTGATGAGGAAACGTATATCCCTGTCCAGTTCGCGTAGCTCGTAATCAAGATTCATGCGAATAGACTTACCATCACTTGTCTTGAGCACCCACTCTCCATCACTTCTCGGTATTGATAGTAGACTCTCTAGGATCTCTTTAAGTATCTTGATATCTTCTATATCGGGCTCATCATCTCTCATCAAAGCTTCGACAATGTCTCTCCTAGTATATACAGACTCGTTCATTACATCGTAGAATTCTTCTATTGTCGTGATACTGTCCATAGTCTTTTCTTATCTTCTTGATTTAAATATCTTACTGAGAATAATCATCCATTAGAGACAAGAATAAAGACTTGAGATATAGGAGATATGAGTAATACTGATGAAGCCAATGATAAATGATCAATAATACGGGTCTGTCCCAAAAGGAGTATTTTTGTATACTGTCCTACTGGGCTTCCCGCAGGGAGCAACCCCTCCCAGTCAGTAGTCATGCGTGATTCAAAAAATCACGCAACAGCTGACTACTACGGACAGTATACTCTTTTCCACCATTTGGGACAGACCGAATAATACAATGGTTTTTTATACATCTTTGTTATAATATCCTCCATGTCTGATGATCACAGTAATGAAGGGAACAAGAATGACAGACATAGCCATAAGAAAGCAACCCATGAGAAGAGATATAAAAAGAAAGAGAAGAAAAGAGAAAGGAGAAAGCACAGATTAGCAAGAAGAGATTCCAAAGAGATAGGGAAGCACCACTCAGAAGAGAAGAAGAAAGGAAAAAGCAAAAAAGGGAATTCCCTTATCTTCTGGATCATTCTAATATTGATAGCAGCATCTTTCATGCTCTTCAATGACATACTATCACCCTACTTGTCCCAAGCCCTAGTTATGTTTGAGGATTTTCTCAGTGATTATGAGATACTTTATTCCATATACACACACCTGAGATCAACTATAGGCACAGCAAGTCTTCTGGGAGTAGCATATGTGATGTTCTTCCTGTCATTGTTCTTCGTACCTGCACCGATAGAAGCTGTATTTGTAGGTTTCTTCTTCCTTCCTCTCAATCCCTTTCTTGTCACTGCCGTAGCATCGCTGGCTAGCACATTTGGCCATCTTGTCAATTTCTTACTGGGAGTCCTCTTCGGTAAGAAGATCCTGAAGGGTGCTAGTTCAGGACACTCTAGATTCCTCGAGTGGTTCAGCAAGAGTGGAGGAGTCATACTTTTCATAATAAATTATCTTCCATTACCATCACAGCTTCCTGCAGTAGGTTTCGGGCTCATAAAGTACTCGATAAAGAGGTTCTTCGTGATAACACTCATTGCTAGAACTCTAAAATTTGTAACTCTTCTAATGATATTCGAGTATGCCCGTCCATTGCTTGAGTCGATACCAGGCATCATATGATTGTGTATGATATAGGCAGTATTGTTCTGATACTTGCCAAATATTTATATTGCGCATCCAGTTCCATCATTTATGAAGTATCTTGCTTATTTCCAACCAAACAGAGAATTGTCGGATCTTATATTGAGGCAAGAGCATCTTGCTCTTCCAAGCTCTGGACTACATTCTACACTCTGTGTATTTCATATGGATCTTGAGAATGAGGACATATTAGTCAATGATCTGTCCCGGATCTATTTTGCTCTTTTTGAATTTGAAACTCTGGGTTTTGATGATTTTGACAACGATTCTTTAGTGTTGATATTATCGAGGTCTGATGAACTTCTACAGTTGCACAAAAATATCATTTCTGTTGTAAGTGATTATGCCGGTGCAGGATTTGATGCAATCAAGAAACAGTATTTTGGAGACGATTATAATCCCCATCTGACACTCTCAAGATCATATCCACATTTTGACAGGAATTCAGAAGAATTGATTGGACAGAAAGACATGATATCAAAGTACACTCTGGCAAAAAAAGTTGATGGGAACTGGAAAGATATAGAAGATTTTTATTCTAGTTGATAGAACACTAATTTATACTTGCTTCTGTCTACGGTTTTGATTAGTTTTTTAAAAAGGAAGTATTTCTTGCATTCTATGAGACAGGATCTTAGACTACCTTTCGAAAAGTATGAACGCAAGATTGTTGTCAAGAAAGAATCGAAGACAGACAGCAATCATGGCTGTGACCCTTACAAGCGTAGTGTAGATGAACTCCTGAAGTATGGTATCATTAATATAGACAAGCCTAAGGGTCCTACTAGCCACCAAGTATCAGCGTACACTCAACAGATACTGGGCATTGGAAGATCAGGCCATTCAGGAACACTGGATCCCGCAGTCACAGGAGTTCTTCCAGTGGCAGTAGGAAGAGCCACCCGGATTGTACAAACCCTGCTTACAGCAGGTAAGGAATATGTAGCACTTATGCACTTGCACGAGAAACATGAGGACTACCAGATATATCAGACTGCAGAAAGCTTCACAGGTAAGATAAGACAGATGCCTCCCATAAAATCTGCTGTCAAGAGACAATGGAGAGAGAGGAATGTATACTATCTCAAGATATTGGAGATCATTGATCAGGATGTACTTTTCAAGGTAGGTTGTGAGGCAGGGACATACATAAGGAAACTCATACATGATATGGGGAAGAATCTCGGATCTGGAGCTCACATGGTTGAGCTGAGAAGAACAAAGGCAGGCCCATTCAATGAAGATGAGAAACTCTGCACGCTCCAGGATCTGAATGATGCAGTGTACTATTGGAAGGAGAAAGGTAATGAAGACCCTATAAGGAGATTCTTACGACCGATGGAAGAAGCCGTATCCCACCTTCCTAAGATATGGATAACTGATAGCACTATTGATGCTCTCTGTCATGGTGCTAATCTTGCGAATCCAGGCATATCTAAACTTCATGAAGGAATAGAACCAGACCAACTTGTGGCCATAATGAGCCTCAAAGGAGAACTTGTGGCTTATGGTAGAGCCATGATCAATACAGAAAAGATGCTAGGACAAAAAGGCATAGCTGTTAATGTGATGAAAGTATTCATGGAACCTGGAACCTATCCAAAACCAATAAGGAGAGATTCTAAATCAGATTGATATCTCGCACATTCCAAATTCTTTTCATTTTCTGTGATTATTGTCCAGTGACGACAAAAGTAAATTTTAAATAATAAACGCTGTTCTTTCGCCCTCATGAGCAGAGTATACTCTATGCCGACACCAGGAAAACTGATGAGGAAAACACTCTCTGAAGGCAAGGATGAGGAAGACTTCCCTCTGGAAGAGAGAACATTATCTGAGTCCAGGCTGGAACGTGAACTGAATGATAGCAGGAGAAGGATAATCTTCGCAGACATATCTGAAGACGATAAGAGAAAAGGCCTGCATCATGACAATGTAAGAAGAGGAATCCAATCCTTCTACTCTGAGACGCGGATAGCTAAAGAATCTAGAAAAAGGATTGGAACTGATGTCAATGACAGGAACGCTAGCCTCATGAAAAGAGCACTAGAGTATGAGAAAGAGCTACCATCTTTGACAGAGACATCATTTCCTGAGAGGAAAAAGACAGAATTCTATGTTGACGATTTCCCTATAATAGAGCTAGAGAAAAGGATTGATGAAGCCTTTCTGACAGCGAATAATATTGATGATAGCACACATGAAGAGATGAACAGTCTACATTCTCTCACATTAAACTACATACTGAATAATATCAATTCATTGAATTCTAAAGATCCGAAAGAGAGGAACGGAGGAATCAGCAATCTTCTCTCGGATGTCAGAACAAGATTGAATGATATCATGCCAGGAGCTAGAGGAAGGAAAAACCCAGGAATTAATGACATAGACTCGATAAAGAGGACAAAGAATGATATAGCATCCAACCTTCTTGCTCAGTACATAAATGAAGAAAAACCTGATCATGAGAGGCTCACAGATGATATGAGAAGATTAGAGAAGGAGTTCAATGTAAGTATCATATCTGAAGATGCTACAGCTGAAGAGAACCTGAGGCGTGTAATAGAGCATGTAGAAGATGAGAATCAGAAAGAGATGCTTGGTAAGCTGAAGGAAAGGATAGACAGGAGGAACAAATACAATGATAGAGTGTCAGAACTCGCATCGTACGAGACTTTCGATGTGATGTTCGAGAGGATCAGGAGCAGTATAATAGACAATATAGAGAATAGGATTAGCCATGCAGATCTGAAGGAAAAGAAATCAAGCATGCTAGATAATTTCAAGAGTAATCTCTATTCAGCTTTAGATAGTGATGAGTTCAATGATATCATGAGACGCGCTCTCCACGAGGATGAGGAATCGATATGCAACATAGTGAACGATATAGGTGATGTTGGCAGAAATGTCAAGTCGTACGCAAGGAGCGTAAGGTACAAGAAGGTCAAGAAAAATCTTTCGGATAGCATAGGTAGATTATATGAGTCGCTCGAGATGAAGGACCCTCACCAGCTTGAAGATACTATAGAGAGGTTGGCATGCACTGCAAAGGAGAATCCTGAAAAGTTCAAGAGATTCGGTATACTCAAGGATCTCCTAAGGATAACATTCAATGGATATCATGATTTCGATTCCAATAAGCAAGCCTTCTCAGACTTCAGGAAGAGACACAGAGAGGATAGTGAAGGAAACAAAGAGAGTGTAAGAAGCTCCTTGCTTGGGAAGGCTCAGGAGACGAGATACATAGACTCTATGAATTATGAGATGATGAAAGTGCAGGGGTGTCCTGATGAGAGATTAGGCTTCTATGTGAGAAAGAGCCTTGGTAATTTGATATATGAAGAGAAGGATGTCATTGCAAGATCCACCATGGATGATAAGTACAAGCAAGATATAACTCAAGCATCAAAAAGACTTCTCAAGGCAATATACGATAGTACGGATAGTAGCGATATAGAGACAGTCATGCGATCCCTGAAAGATACGCTATCCAAAGAGGATTCTACAGATCCTGATTTTGCGACAGACCTGTTCAAGAGCAGGATGGTCCTAGCAGCCAACTATATCAGAGAGAAAGGGACAGATTTCTCGAAGTCTGAACTGACAGAATACGCACGAGAGATCAGGGACAGATATGAGAGAAGGGACATGAGAAAAGAAGATGCTGCTTGATCATACTCCCCAAAGAGGATTCTCTTTTCTCTTTATATGTGCAAGCTCTTTCATAGCATCCAACTCAGGTACCTTAAGAAGATGCTTCTTTTCCTTGAGCCGTCTAAATTGGTCTTCTGGTATATCGGCGTAGAAAATGTCTTCTTCATTGATCTGCCTTCCAACAGAAGCACCATGTATAGCTACAGCAACCTGATTTCCGGAGTCTATCCTTTGGACAGAATCTTTTTCATGCTGTATGCTCTTTACAGTACCTATAACAAAACCTTTCTCGTTGATTATCGGAGTTCCGACCTTGAGGACTCCGGAAAGAACATCGACACCCACTATGGCTGGATTTGACTGTCTGAATGTATGGTTTATCATATACTGGAACTTGCATGGTCTTATCATGCTCTCAAGCTCTTTCTCCTCTTGCCTCTTGCTGGAGTCTTCTACCCATTCTGTATAATCGTCGAGTATCTTGTATATGATAGGGCTGGTTATCACTGTGACATCTTGTGGTATAGTAAGCTTCGGCTCAGGTATATTGAATCCCAGGATCGCAGAAGTCAGAGGATCCTTCTCGTAGTTTGATTCTGCAGCCATTATGTCATTCTTATTTATCTCTCCTATCGAAGCTTTTCTTATGCTTATCCCATTATCACGGAGTATCTTTATCATCGCTTCAAGGCTTCCTAGAGTGTCGGCTTTTACGATAACACCCGCCTCATCTGTATCAAGCGTTATATCATTCAGCTCCTCGAGCATCTCTCTCTTCACTTGCTCAGCTTCAGAAGGATCGCATACCCTTAAAGGCATTCCAGACATGACCTTCTCTAGATTAGGAGCAGATATCTTTACACCTGTTGCAGCATATACATATCGGACATTCTTGAACTTGCTTTTCTTATCTCTCATCTCAGAGAGAGGATCAGGTAATAGGAGGGCCCTGACTTTTGTAACTATAGGTGCATCTATATCACCTATAACTATGGTATCATTCACTTTTATGGTACCATCATGAAGTATCAGATCTATCGTTGTGCCTAGGCCCTTATTCTCCTTGACTTCCAATATCGTACCCTTACCAGGACCCTCCACTTCAAAATTCAGGTTCTGGTTCAGATACTTCTGGGCCAGACCTGCAACAAGCATCATCAGCTCTGGAAGACCTTCACCCGTCTTTGCAGAGCATGGTACCATCGCAACCTGTTTTGTATAATCAGAGACCCTATCATACCTATCAGAATTCAAATCAAATTTCTCATTAAGCACTCCCACTAACTCATAGAGTTTCTTGTCAAGCTCAACTTTCGTATTCTCCTGCTGGTCATCAATGCTCTTCAAAAGGGGTTTAGAATCATCTGTTCTCCATCCCCTTATCAGATCTACCTTATTCAAGGCTATTATGAAAGGTGTCTTATAGCTCTTCAGTATCTCGATGGCCTCTAGCGTCTGTGGCTTTGCACCATCATTTACATCGACCACCAGAACAGCAATATCTGCAAGATTTCCACCTCTTTTCCTTAGCGTAGTGAAAGCTTCATGCCCTGGTGTGTCAATAAAAAGGAGTCCAGGTATATTGAAATCAAGATTAAGTGTCTTCAGAAGGCTTCCGCATCTCCTCTTTATCATCTCTATAGGGACTATACTGGCACCTATCGCCTGAGTGATAGCACCTGCCTCACCACCGACAACATTGCTTCCCCTTATATAATCTAATACAGAGGACTTGCCGTGGTCAACATGGCCTACAACAGTGCAGATTGGAGAACGTATCATAGTCTTCAAGAATGAACATCTTATTTTAAATGTTTTGTGCCAATAAAAGATTCAGGCATAATGGTAAAAAAAGAAATAGAAAAATAAGAATCATCAGTTCACGATGCACTTAGAGCTCTTCCCTTCATTCAGATTCTGGATAGTCTTGTCAAGTATCCTATAAAGGGCCTCCCTACTGTTGAATGCATTGTGAGGCGTGAATATCACATTCTCCATATCAAGTAGTTTCTGGTTCCTTTCAAGTATCTCAAGGACTTTTCCACTTGATATGTTATGGTTCTTCACCTCATCAGCTTTGCCGAACAAGTAGTTCTCCCCCTCTATCACATCAAGACCGGCATTAGATATTATTCCTTTCTGCAATGCGAAAAGCAGAGCATCAGTATCTATTATTCCACCCCTTGAGGTGTTTATGAACACAGCACCCTTCTTTATCTTCTTTATGTTATTCATGTTTATGAGGTGGTGTGTATTCTTATTGTAAGGCATATGTATGGTTATCACATCAGAAGACTTCAGCACCGTCTCAAGATCAGAGTATCTGAAACCTATAAGTTCTGATAAGAAGTCATCATGGTGTATGTCATAGACCATTATGTCCATAGCAAAACCCCTCGCAATATTTGCGACGTGCATACCGATATGACCTCCTCCCAATATTCCAATAGTCTTTCCTTTCAAGTCAAAACCTACGAGACCCTCATTGGAATAGTCATGTTTGAACGTCCTTATGTGGGACTTGTGTATGTTCCTGGAGATGGACATCAGAAGAGCAAAAGCGTGTTCAGCAACAGTATTCTCACCATATGCTGGTACATTAGTAACGGTTATCTTCTTCTTATTACATGTCTTAAGGTCGATATGATCATATCCTGTTGACCTTGACGATACAAACTTTAAGCTTGGTAGCGTCTCAATTACTGCCTTTGTTACCTTAGAGTATATGAAGACAGAAACAGCATCACAACCTTTCGCCTTCTTTGCATTGGACTCATCGAGAGGCTCCTCAAAGAACTTGAGGCTATGCCCTTTCATAGCTTTCTTAACATAATTCTGCTCCATAGGAGAGCACTCAAAAAACGCAATCTTCATCAACCATCACCTCTTTTTTGCAGTCCTAAGACTGTATATGGCTGAAAACCAGCCCATTAATCACCAATCAATCTTGATCTTACCTGATTTTATTTCCACTTGGCAACATAGTCTCTCATTATCAGATAGTCCCATGTCTTCTTCATTCTCTGTCTTCGGAGTCAAGTTCTCTTCCCCTTCCAAGACTTCTACTATGCAAGAACCGCAGAAACCTTGCGTGCATGCAAAAACAACACCAAGCTCTTCAGCAGCGTCCCTTATGGGACCAGGTTTGACATCGATATTACCATAATCAGACTCTATTGTTGCGAGACTTTTAGTTTCATTTCCAGCATCCTTTGCCCGAGAAGGGTTATCTGAGGCACCTCTCTTGGTAGCAGCATCTGTAGAGCATTTTCCACCACAGCGACATCCGCTACCTTTCTTCATACTATCATGCCTTTCTTCCTTCTTTTTATCCACAAAAAACACCTTAGATAACAAAAATCATATGTAGCCAGATTTCATTTATATACCACTGTTTCTTTTAGTAGTTTTATAAGTTTTTGTTTTTATTACTGAGTGGGTCCAAAAAAAGACATTATTATAGTTTCCAAACTGTCAGATCATAGCGAAAAGTACTGAAAACCTTTTTAATAAGGCTGCGGTTATCAGGATACATGAGCAAAGATAGTAAGAAGAATATAGTGGCATCAAATGCGACAGAAAAAGAGCTCAGAGAGGTCTCAAAAAACCTTGAGCCCATTCTGAGACTCGGGAAAAGAGGGATAGATGATAAGATAATAGAAGAGATACAGTTACACCTCAAGAAAAGGAAGCTCATAAAGATAAAGTTCCTTAAAGCATTCATGGAGAACTATAACAGGAGGACCATAGGAGATGAGATAGCAAAGCGCACACATTCTAGGGTCATATTACAAGTGGGAGGAGTTCTAGTTCTCTTCAGACCATGACTCCCTAAATCATTTAAGGACTCCACCAGCTTTCATATACCACATATAGAAATCAAGTTCCGCACAGGACATGGAATTCATTCTTGCCATCTCTTTGAAAACATTCTCTATCTCTACATAATTCTTCCTGTTGAGAGATTTCGGCCTCTCTTCTATGTATCCATACTCTTTCATAAGATTAAGTATATGCCTATCGAGTATTGCAAGATCAAAGAAGCCCACATTCCTCAGAAAGTGAGATGCTTCCTTGTAAGCAAGACCTTTGACATTCGAAACTAACCATTCTCTTGCCTCCTCCTGTGACCTGAGTGCCAAAGGTTCTATCGTCTTTCTCACTGATGTAAGACCTCTATCTCTTGCAGCCATTATGAACCTTGTCTTATTATTATGGAAACGATGCTTATGTTTCATGATCACATCCTTTATCTCATCAGCACTAGAGTCTATGAAACCTCTTGCACCTAACTCTTCTTGAATCTTCATGGCAGTATCAGCTCTAGAATTTGAGGTTAGCAAGCAGAAACACATCTCTGAGAACCATTCTGAGTCATCCTTATCGCTGAAGCTAGTGAACTCTCTCAATCTCTGCTCAATCTGTAGTCTGACCTCAGGTATGCTCTTAAGCTCATTGACTTTCTCCATCAAAACATCATCAGTCATCATCTTCACACATCAATCTCATGATTATCATGGTAACAGACACCAAGTAAAATTAACAGTTCATCTCTGTCTTTTTACTCCCACCATTTCACATCTATCACTTATGGGGCAGGAACTGCAGAAAGGAGACGAAGGGACACAAGTATTCTGTCCGAAAGCCACAAGCACTCTGTTTATCATCTTCCAGTATCTCTTAGGTAATCTTTCCCTCAGAGTCATCTCTGTCTCAAAAGGGTCACTCGTAGATATGAATCCAAGCCTATTGCATATCCTATGCACGTGTGTATCTACACATATGGCATCCTTCCCGAAGGCTATTGCCGAGACAAGATTGGCAGTCTTCCGACCTACGCCAGGAAGCGATACTAGATTATCCACCTCCTCAGGGATCTTGCCAGAGAACTCTTCATCTATGAAATCAGGGATCTTCTTTATATTCTTAGCTTTTGTCTTATAGAATCCGACAGGGAATATCAGCTCTTTCAGTTCATCTTCAGAAAGCTTTCTTAGGTCATCAAAGGATGTTGCCTTATCGAAAAGTCTCTGAGCAGCTTTCGCTGTAGTACCATCTTTTGTCCTTGAAGAAAGTATGGTTGTTATCAATATCTTGAAAGGATCCGCACCCTGAGTCTTGATCAGGTCAACTACAGGTACATCGAAATCCTTCACTATATTGTCGAGCTCTGCAAGAACCCCTTCCATCGTATCAATATCCATAGAGCACAGTATCGCTATATTATTAATAAAACTAATGATGAATAAAAAGAAAATATTTGAAAATGGGTTATCCCGCGGAGCAAGCTCCGGGGTACAAGACAAATCAGAAGAATTTGTCTGTACAGTTGAATTTCATTCAACTTGTATTACACCCAAACCGTAATAAAAAAAGAAAGGAAGATTGAAAGGATCAATCATCCCATTCAAGAGAACCAGTCTGATACTCAGTAACTCTTGTCTCGAAGAAATTCTTCTCTTTCGAGAGATCCGTTGCCTGGCTCATCCAAGGGAATGGATTATCCTTGTGGTACTGCGCAGGAAGCCCGATCCTCTCAAGCCTTCTATCAGCTATATACTCGACATACTGGATGAACTGATCCGCATTGATCCCGAGGAGACCCTCAGGACATGCATCCTTAGCATATTTTTTCTCCAGCTCTACAGACTCTTTTATCAATCCTACCAGCTCGTCCTTGAAGTCCTGTGTCCAGATATCAGGGAACTCTTCTTTTATAGTGTTTATCAGGTCACAACCGAAAGCTAAGTGTAGGCTCTCATCTCTCATTATATACTCGAACTGTTCACCTGTACCTGGCATCTTGTGCTGTCTTTTGAGGGCGAGCATCATGGCGAATCCAGCATAGAAGAATATACCTTCCATTATCACATAGAATCCGACAAGATCGTGGACAAACTTCTTTACATTCTCAGTACCCTCTGTAGAGAAGTTAGGATCAAGCACAGATTCTGTCAGCTTGATGACAAAATCATCTTTTTCCTTTATTGTAGGTATATCCTCATACATCCCGAAGATCTCGTCAGGATCCAGACCAAGAGAATCACAACAATATATGAAAGTATCAGTGTGGACAGCCTCTTCAAAGGCCTGTCTTAGCAGATACTGCCTAGACTCTGGATTCGTTACATGATTATACACTGCCAAGACAATATTGTTAGCTGTAAGAGACTCAGCAGTAGAGAAGAATCCCAGGTTCCATAATATGAGCCTCCTCTCCTTCTCTGTCAATGTCTTATCAGACTTCCATTGCTCGATATCATCCTGCATAGGAATCTCTTCAGGAGTCCATGTGTTTGCCAATCCGTCTTTATAGTGTTGTCTTGCCCATTTATACTTCATAGGAAGTATCTTATTAGGATCCGTCTTTGGATTGTTTATTATAGTCATTAAGCATCACCTCTGTAGACTTCAAGTCTGCAACTTTTTACGAGATTTTTTGAAAAAATCTCTTGCGGGTTATTTATTATAGTCATTTAGCATCACCTCTGTAGACTCCAAGTCTGCAACTTTTTACACAATTTTCCGAAATCTTATTCATCATCAATATCACCTCTATTTTTCGCATCTCACTGGCAAGACTCGCAATCAGGATCCATTATACTACATACGTTTGTGACTTGAGAAGCAGGTCTCTCAACCTTGGCCTCTTCTACCTTCTGAGTTTCCTTCGGCTTCTCTTGATCCTTTGGTTTAGCGAGATCTCTCTTCTGTGTATATCCATACTTCTTAGCATCAAGTGTAGATTTCTCTATCTGGGTTGCGGCTAGACTTCTCATATAGTATGTCGTCTTCAGCCCCATCTTCCATGCATGCTTGTACACATCGTCAATCTTCTTACCAGAAACACCTTTTATGAATATATTGTGGCTTTGGCTCTGGTCAATCCATTTACCTCTAACAGCTGTAAGATCTATCAGATGCTTCGGATCGACGTCAAAGGCTTCTTTGTACTTCTCCTTTAGCCTGTCAGGGATGGAGGTTATAGGGTCAAGGTTCCCATCATGATATTTGATCTGCTCCAACATATCCTTTGTCCAAAGACCTAGCTCTTTGAGCTCATTAACAAGATACTCGTTGACAACCGTGAACTCTCCGCTCATATTGGACTTCACATATATGTTCTTGTATATCGGCTCAATGCAAGGGAATACTCCAGATATGTTCGCTATAGTAGCAGTCGGTGCTATCGCCATAGTATTCGAGTTCCTCATACCATACTTCTTCACATGGTCTCTCACAGGTGTCCAGTCAAGACTTGACTCCTTATTGAGAGGTATCTTCATACCTCTTTCTTCCTCTAGGAGAGAAAGAGTGTCAAGAGGGAACAATCCTCTTTCCCACTTCGAACCTTTGTAAGACTCATAGGTTCCCTTCTCCTTTGCTATCTGTGAAGAACCCAAGATTGCATTGTAAGATATTATCTCCATCATCTCATCTGCAAACTCCAACGATTTGTTGCTCTCGAAAGGTATATCAAGCTTGAAGAGAGCATCCTGGAATCCCATTAGACCTAGACCTACAGGACGATGCCTGAGATTAGAGTTTTTTGCCTCTTTTGTAGGATAGAAATTTATATCTATAACATTATCCAACATCCTCATAGCTGTTGATACTGTGTCTGCCACTAGCTCCCTGTGGATCTCCCCTTTCTGGACATGTCTCTCCAGGTTCACTGAGCCTAGATTGCAGACTGCTGTCTCATCTGCTGAATCATTCAGGGTTATCTCCGTACATAGATTAGAGTTGTGTACAACACCTGCATGATCCTGAGGAGACCTTACATTTGAAGGATCCTTGAATGTTATCCATGGATGTCCTGTCTCAAAGAGTCTTGTAAGCATCTTCCTCCATAGCTTTACAGCAGGTATGGAACGAGATTTCTTTATCTTGCCCTCTTGAGCAGCCTTCTCATATGCCACATAGCGCTTCTCGAAATCCCTACCGTATGTCTCATGCAGGTCAGGAACCTCTTCAGGAGAGAAAAGAGTCCAATTCTCATCTTCCATGACACGCTTCATAAATAGGTCAGGAACCCAGTTGGCAGTATTCATATCATGAGTCCTTCTCCTCTCATCACCAGTATTCTTCCTGAGATCCAGGAAATCTTCAATATCCAGATGCCAAGTCTCGAGATACGCACATGTTGCACCTCTTCTCTTCCCACTCCTATTTATAGCGAGAGTAGTATCATTAGCGATCTTCAAGAATGGCACGATACCCTGACTCTCAACTCTGGTGCTTTTTATCAGAGCACCTGTTGCTCTTACAGAAGTCCAGTCATTACCGATCCCCCCTGACCATTTGGACATCTGTGCGTTATCACCTATGCACTTGAATATATGATCAAGATCATCATCCACCTTGCTCAGATAACATGAGCTCAGCTGTGGTCTTGTAAGTCCTGAGTGAAAGAGCGTTGGTGTACTTGACACAAATCTTAGGCTTGAGAGTACATCATAGAATTCTGCAGCCTTCTCCTCTTTCTCATCTTCGTTTATAGCCAGCCCCATAGCTACTCTCATCCAGAATGCTTGAGGAAGCTCGAGACATCTGTCATCCTTTCTTAGGAAATATCTCTCATATAGGGTCTGAATGCCTATATACCCCAAAAGCTTATCTCTGGATACATCTATACTCCTGGATAGTTTCTCAAGATCAAAATCTAGCAATCTCTTGTCATAAATGCCTGCATCAACACCCTTTTTTATGTTCTCTGCAAAAGTTGTCCTGTATCTGCTGAGTAGGGTGAGATTCGTTACGGATTCACCAAACACTTCCTTATACACTCTCTCCAAGAAAATGTTTGCTGCAGTCCTCCCATAAGCAGGATCCAGCTCGATGAAGGAAATGGTAGCCAGTATGAGAGCCTTGTAGATCTCCTCAGTAGTTATTCCATCATATATGTTCCTCATGAACTCCTTCAAGATGGTCTCTACAGATACATCTCCCTCGTTCCCTTGTATGGACCTCTCTACTATACTTGTAATCTTCTCGGGATCGAACTTCGTCTTCGTTCCATCCTTCTTTATGACAGTGAGCTCTCCATGAGTAGCCTTCTCAAACCACTCTTTCTTTCTCTCTTCTCTTTCCTGGTTCCTTTTTGCCCTGTATAATATATACTCCTTTGAAAGTTCATAAAGTCCTTTCTTCACTATGCTTCGCTCAACTATATCCTGTATCTCCTCGACAGAAGGACTTTTTGTGGTGAATTGATTCTCCACCTCTGAGACTATAGTGTCCATGAGATCATCAAAGACTGAAGATGATATCTTCTCACCCGATGATACGACTGCCTTCTTTATGGCATTAGCTATCCTGTCCTTGTCAAACTCAACCAGATTGCCATTCCTCTTCTTCACCATCAACATAGTTACCACTCCTTAATAAACAGATCATTCAATTAATGTTTTTTTCACAAAACACAACAGATTGTTGTCTCTTTCTTTCGAGACACAATATATTGTGTCTGACAGTCATTTAAATATTTTCCCTACAACTGACATGTAACAAAGTAAGAAAAAATTCATATGTCCCTTCTTGACGATATGTACCTAGATGCTTCAATCAATGCGGAACATCCCTGACCCGCTGAGATAACATACTGATGGTCTGTAACATCAGCACAATCACCTATCGCAAATATCCCTGGTTTTGAAGTCGACATGTCCTTGGCTACCTTTATGAAACCATGTTCATCTATATCTACCAAGCCTTCCATGAACTCAGTATTGGGTATCCTTCCAATCTGAGCGAAGACACCTTGGACATCTATGGTAACATCCTTCCCATCCTTTGTGTAAGTCAGAGAGTCTACCATGACATCACCATGTATCTCCTTTGTCGGAGCATTGTATATGACTTCAACATTATCGCAGGAGTTCACCTCATCTTGCAAGTATTCATGTCCCTTCATCTTATCCCCCCGTATGAGGAGGTATATCTTATTGGCTATGTCTTTAAGGAAACCTACTGCTTCAAGAGCTGAGCTTCCACTACCAACCACAGCAACGTCTTTCCCTGAGAACATGGGTCCGTCACATATAGCGCAGTATGTGACTCCTTTATTCCTGAATTCTTCTTCACCTTTTATGTTGAGTTTTCTGGCTCTAGCACCTGAAGCTACAATTATAGTCTTTGTCTCATAAGAATCTTTATCTGTGATTATCTTATACGACTTCCCATCGGATTCAACAGAATTTACAGTCTCATTCTGCACATCAAAACCATTGAATCTTATCTGCTCTTTCATTATCTCTGAGAATTCAGACCCTGTAGTCTTGACTATTCCAGGATAGTTAAGAACTTCACCACTATCATTGAACTGACCACCAAACTCAGAAGATAGGACAAGGAACTTCATCTTCTTTCTTGCTGCATATATACCGGCAGTCAATCCACCGATTCCTCCCCCAATTATGATAACATCGTACATCCAAATCACCCAGAAGCAAGATAAAAAAGGCTCTTTAAAAAACTTGTGATGAAGTGTCCTGTGACATGATCATCCAGAAAAACAGAAATCATTTTCCAATCCGACAACCACCGGGAGGAAGCACCCTTATTATATCATCGAGATCTCCTCCGAAATACTTTTTTATCTGTTTCGCAACTTGTGAAGACTTTTCTCTTCCCTGCACTATCCTGACGTACTTTTTATCTACATCCTCTCTAGTAAGGTCAGGGATCTTCGACTCTATCAGAGTCCTTATTGCACTTATGGGTCCTGCATATACAATATCATCATGCACAGTTACCGCTAACCTCAATGTTGCACCAATGTACTTTGTCTTTCCTCGTATCATGAAAGAACCTTTGGGCAGATACTCCCCTGATTGCGCCTCCTTTGTCACCTGATCGGGATTGACATAGAAAACCTCTACTGAGCTTATTCCTGCCTTCCATGCTTTGCTATAACAAGCCAGAAATTCTGCAGCCTCCTCTTTCTCGATATTCTCCACATCAGCACCGTCTGCTTTTATTACAACAAAAGGACTCCCTGCCATGTCAGTATGGAAGACAAGGTCACCCTTATCTGTATACTTCTTTACTATCGCTTCGTTTGTTGTCGCATCCCTTCCCCCAATGACGAGCTTTCCTCTTGAGGTGAAGAACCAATGGAATTTCTCATACCATTCCTTTTTTCTTGGTGGTTTTGTTTTCTCTTCCTCTATCTTCTCTTTCTCTGCAATCCTGAGAGTCTCATCCTCGAGCTTCTTCTCGGCAGATCCTATGGCCTTATTAATACCTTCCAGCTTCTTCTTTGATTTCTTTGCCTTCTCGTAGTAAAGAGAAGCATTCTCATCAACGCTCTTATTTATGTGCAACTCTATCTCCATATGTATTGTACTCTCTAATTACTATTTAAAATTGCCGAGATAGCATGGCTCCTACTACAATGCAGCAGAGAGTATAGAATTAGCTATCGTCAAGAAGAAGATAGAGATAAACATCATTGTGAAAGAATGTTTCAAGCCAGACTTATAATCACCATCAGACATCTTTCCCAAGACAATCCCTGCAAAGAACGATTGGAAGAGAGCAAGCATCATGAAAACACCTGATAAACTTCCAAACCATCCTATTATAGAAGACACTGCAGTCTGCGGAGTAGAGAAATCAAAATCATGCGCAGTCCTCAAGTCAGCAAGAGCGTCATCATCACCCCCCATAAGTCCTCCCGTAGCATCAGGTGATTCCATCTCAGATAAGTATGGTATCAGGACATTCTGTATAGTTATCAGAACACCGATGAATATAAAGAAAATCACATAACTCTGCGTAACTTGCCCTTGGATGCTCGCTTTTCTCTCCTGCTTAAGCTTCTTTATTGTAATCAAAGAATCTGTGATAGAGCTTAATACATCTTCTATATTTCCTCCAGACTTCTCTGCCTGTAGCACTGTCGCAATAGCCCTCTTTATTATCGGGTTCCCGACCTCTTCTGAGAAATTCACAAGAACCTTACGTACAGGAATATTCCATTCAGACTGGTTAGCCATTTTCCTTACATAATAATTGAGAGGACCATAATCCGTCTTCGAGACGTATATTATCGCTTTATTTATAGGCATCCCTGACTTTACTGCACTGACAAGATTCCTTACAAAATCAGGGAAACGCTCTTCTATCTCTTTCTGCTTTAGATTATAAGCAAAATAATCAGTTATGAAAGGGAAGAATATGATAGCGAATGCCAGCATGACAAATGCTAAGAAGAAAAAACTTCCCTGGAGGAATACTACAGTGGTGATGATCAGCAATAAACCTATTATAATCGATGCCAAGTGCTTTCCTTTGAATTCAGGTCTATACGCCATTTTTACCAATCATCATATGTTGGGTTGTGTGATCTCCATGAATATTATGAATATTATGTTCAAAGATGGTATTACCAAGTATGTCCCCAATACCATGAGAGTGTTGACAGCCATTCCCCCTATAGTTCCTCCCAATATGCTTACCATAGAGAGTGCAGCCACAAAGAATAGCGGTGAGGCAACCATAAGCCCAGTATATATGTCAGAGAATGTAGATATGGACTCTGTGTATTTCTGTCTCTCAAGCTTGTAATGAAGCATTGCTTGGTCAGCAGACTCTCTCAGGAAATCTTTCAACTCTCCACCCGATTCTACAGAAGATATGAAACCTTCCAGGAATTCCCTTAGCTGTTTTGAAGGAGAGGTCACAGCTACTTTATCCACCGCTGTAGTGAGATCATAACCGAAAAGGTGGACATACTCCACAATCTTGCTAAGTTCTACTGAAACCTGTCCATAATCCTTTGATTCCGATATCAGTGAGAACATCACAAGAGGAGTGACGCCTGCACTGGTTACTGCAGACATGTGATCGAGAGCGAATGGAAGATTAGTATCAATGTCCCTATTTCTCTCTTTGAGCTTGTATTTTGGATAGAAATTGAAACCCAAGAATGTCAAGAAAACTCCTAATATGCCACCCAGGAAAGTATTAGCTAATACCATGGGCAATGGAACCAAAGCACCAATTGAGAAGAATCCAGATATAATGGCTACCACCACACCCGCCAATAACGAAGAGAAGATCATCATGTTGGTATATGTATTAGAGAGAACATTCATGTTAGCCAACCGTAAGTTCTTATGAAGATTCTTGAAGAAGTTGGGAAAAGCGTTTATGACTTCCAGACTAAAGTCCTTCACCATTATGTTTGATAGCGCAGCATAAGATGTTGCCTTGTACTCTATATCTGTCTTCTCGTTCTTTTGCATTAACTTATTGACGAAATCTCTCGCATTCTTCTGTGCTCTTATGTTCTTGTTCTTTAGCTCATTCTCACCCTCAAAATGCATTCTTCTTACACTCTTGAATTTCTTAGAGAAGGCAGTCTTATCTCCAAAGGCTTCTTCATCATCCTTTTTTTGTGAAACAAATCTATCTATTAGAGACTTCTTTTTCTTCTTCTTGCCAGCAAGTGAGCTAAAAGCCGATTCCTGACTCTTTCCAGTGAACCAATTCCAGAAAGCACCAAACCTAGATTCTGATGGCTGAGTATTCTTCAATTGGTTAGCAAATATTTTTCCCTTTGATGAATTAGGGAAAAGAGATGCATAGACTCTTTTTGCCATCCTGTCCATTAGTGAAGTTTGCACCTTCTTTTTTTGTTCTGAGAACTCATCAGCTGAAGAGACCCACCCCTTCTCTTCATCCTTCTTTGCCTTTTCCTTCTCTGATTTGCTCAGTTTTTTATTGTATTCTTTCTCAAACTTCTTTTCTTCATCAGTCTTCTCAACTATGGGTATATCATACTCATGTGAATCTATATATGAGAAGATGCTCTCTGAAAGGGATCGCATCTTCCTTACTAGATAAGATATGTATTCATCATACATCGAGTATGCTTTGTATTCATCGTATCCCTTCAGGAAATATCTTGATTGTTCATAGAAATAGTTTTCAGAGATCTCATCTTTAGATAATCTCTCTTTTAGGGAGTCCATATTTCTCTTTATATGCTGTTTTCGCATATACAAAGAGTATGCTTTCTTGGATATATCACTAATCTGCTCAGTATAAGATTTCAAAAGAGCAGTATCAAAGCTATTATCATAAGACTGTTTATTTATATTCACATCACTAGATGAAGGCTTCTCCTTCCCAGACATTTCCCCATCATCTTTTCTTCTAAAAAACTTCTGCTTCATGAAAGATTACCACCAACTAATATCCCAACCGGTCTATTGCTCTTCTTATCCTGAGATTATGTTTAAGAGCTTCTTCTTTTACTAACTCGATCTTGAACTCCATATTTCTTTTTTCTTCCTCATTGCGAGCTTTACCTTGTAGGAATTCAGAGTATATGTCTATCGAAGAATTGAGCATATTAACCTCATTGAAGATCTCATTCAGATCATCCTTTTCCATCATTAATCACCTATGAGCTCTTAGTCAGACGTTCTTTCTTCTTCTGCTCAAGACGCCTTTCTTGAACTTCTGTCCTTTTCCTATCTTCCGCTTCACTCATTGTAGATTCTGCTTTGATACCATACCTTTCTAGTACCATTCTTGGATTGGAATAATATTCTGTGATAGTGTGCGAAAACTCTCTGTAATCAGTAAGGTTATTATCAGCCATCTTCTGGAGCAGTTGAGCTCTGACACCCATCTCCTTATATATCTCTTCCTCCGAGAGACCAGTAAGCTTACTTATAATCTGGAAAATGTGTGGTCTTGATCTTTCTTTGGTTGTGTCCTCAGATGGTTCATACTCAAAAGCGAGGTTCTGATCTACGTTGCCATTATCTTTTACAGCTATTATCTCATTTATATCAAGGAGTCTCCTATAGCTCTTATCATGCTCTCTTACATGACTCATGTGGGCAACGACATTCATAGATTCTATCAATGAGCCTGGAAGACTTATTGGAGGGGTCTCCAGTCTTCTTACCAAAGCATTTACAGAAGATGCGTGAAAGGTACTCAAGCAGCTATGTCCTGAAGCCATACCTTGGAAGAGGACATAGGTCTCTTTATCTCTTACCTCACCAACGATAACATAATCAGGGTTCTGCCTGAAACTCTCTTTCAACAAGTCAAAGAGACCAATCTCTCCATACTTCTCACCGGTAACATTGGTGACACCGAATCCTTCCCTAGTGACAGAAGGTAACCAGTTCTCATGGGCAAGGTTAAGCTCCCTAGTATCCTCAATAGAGCATATCCTTGTCTCATTAGGTATAAAGGATGCTATGGAATTGAGCAGTGTAGTCTTTCCAGAACCTGTCTCTCCTATTGTCATTATGTTGAGCTTGTACTCTACCGCCAACCAGAAGAACGCGAAAGTCTCTGCTGAAGCAGTATTCATATTGATAAGGTTAGTAGGCATCCATGGATCTTTTGTGAACTTCCTTATTGTGAATGTAGGTCCTCTAGTAGTGACATCTTGGCTATAGGTCGCATTGACTCTTGATCCATCAGAAAGAGTTCCGTCTAAGATTGGTTTTGCGTAAGAGATATACCTTCCACACTTTTGAGAAAGTTTTTCTACAAAAACAGTAAGATGAGGCATTTCCTTAAATACTATATTAGTACGTATATTCCTAAACTTCCTATGTACTATATAAACTGGAGTCCCTGAACCATTACACTCTATATCTTCAATGTAATAATCCCTCAAAAGTGGCTCAATCTCATTCAACCCTATGAAATCTCTATAAATATAGTACATTATCTTCTGGTAAGTATCCATTGATACCTTAGCACCAAGTTCACCTAGAATTGATTGGACATTGTGCTCAAGATATTGTACAACCATCTTGTTCTTAGCAGCATTTATGAAGCTTATATTTATCATCTCTTCCAGACCCAGAGTCACCAGACGCAACACTTCCTTCTCAACATCATTAAGTTCTGGCTCTTGCACAGAATAGACCAACTCACCACTTTTATGATCCCAGTATATGTGACAAGAGCAATGCGGAGGCATTAGGTCATATTTGACATTGACCTTAGTATAGTCATCAACATCAGGTATCTGGACTATCTTAGGTCTCAAGTCAAGCTTGAAATAGACTTTAGTGTTCTTAAGCTCATTATCATCATCTCCAGAATCGTCTGCCACAGGAGACTTATCACTATCCTCAAGGAATGACCTAGCACCTTTTGACTGGTCAGATTGTTCCGAAGAAGCATTCTCATTATCTTTATTATCGAATATGGCCATGGAATCCCCTCACCTGAGATACTTTATGGAGAGATTCGTTTTTAAATATTTCTGTTAAAATAAGAATTCACTCAACACAAAACAGAATAAATGGACGAAAAAATCAGCGTGTATCAAAGTTTCTTATATCTGCACGTATGAAATCAGCTTCTCCATCAAGAGTAATGTAAAGGTCATAGTCATAGTCTTCAGTTCTTACAGAGGTTATGTGAGAAGAAGATCCCAACCTTCTTCCAGTTCTTGATAATGACGTGAAAGCTTCTCCCTCCTTTGAAGAGTCATCATCTGCAATCTTGAACTCAAAATCAGGTTCTACTGTCTCATTAGTCTCTAGTATGGTTATCTCCTCGACGACATCGCTAGTGTTAAGCATAACCCTATCAGAACTTGTTCCCGCCTTCAGAAGCCTAACTCTTATATTGGAATTCTCCAAAATGTAGTGATCCTGATATTCATACGCTTCTACATCACTGTTAGCAGATATCTGCAGGTTTCCGACTCTATACGAAGAACGTGGTTCTACAATCCTTGTCCCTGTTGTCATCTCCCACCTGAATCCGCCATCATCCATAACAAGATCTCCTTGTGATATTTCAAATGGTATGCTTCTCTGAGAACCACGGCCTTCAGAAGCTATCTGGTCAACGACCTCATCAAGTGCAAGCATCTGGTTCTGCATCCTATTGAACACAGACCTATCTCGCATGCCTTCCACTAAAGGTATTCCTGCCTGGAGGATGAATGCTATGGATATGGCTGCAACCATAGTGTATAGAACAGCAGACACCCATATCTGTGATCTTTTCTGAGACATATTATTTTATTCACGTTCTCTTGGTTAATAAATCTTATGCTTGGCATCAAGAAGAGGATTCAGCGATTATAAGCATCTGGATCAATGCATTCCATATCCTCTCTAGAACAGACTCTTTGCACAGATTGGCAATCTCCAGGATATATTGCGAATTGTTCTGATTCGAATTCAGAAATGTTAAAACTACGAGAATTTCCAGGTGAAAAAAATGAAAACTCTTCCTGGAAAGTCTCACCAGTTTCCAAATCTTCTAGCGTTATAATGTCTATGTCATGAGAACTTAAAGGCGTGTTCTCTATCTCCATATTATCAGGATCATTGAAGCTAGCCCTGAAAGCATGCTGATAGCAATCAATAGCTTCAGACTCGTCTTCGTCTACATCTGACATTGAACCTCTATAAACAGATACCATATAGTGACCTATGAAGAGGACCAGAGTGACACCTATAACCAGAAAAAGCACGAAAAAGAATCTTAAGGAATTACGATTCATAGGAATCAGCTCATCTTCTTCAATCTTGTTATCATATCTTTGAGGTTCTTCTCCTCACTATACATTGTATTTATGTATGGGATGGATCCTATTATCACTGAGAGGAGACCCATTACAACTAAAAGATTGAAGAAAGCTACAAAACCTGTAAGCAGGCTTATAACAGCAAAGAAGATGAAGAAAAAGTACAAGAATATCGCCTTATTCAGAACAATCACAGATTTTTCTCTTTTCAACTTAGAGAGTTCGAGTTCAATCTCAAAAACCATTGAATCGTTATCCGAGAAAGACGCTGACTTCTTAGAATACTTCTTTGTCCCTTTCTTTTTTGTAGTTACCATTTGGATTACCTCAGCAAGCTAGAACTTCCTCCCATTGTAAGTCATAATCAGAGCATTCTACTGGGACAGAAGAACCTGATATCTGTATCTTCGGTATTATCTGCACGAACTCTATATCTCCATGTTCTGACGAGTCGTAATCTATAGTGAACCTCTCGATATTACTTCTCCCTATTACAGATTCATCTTCAAGATTAACACCCGAACCTTCAGTTCCAAGAACATTGAACGTAACCCCATCTATGTCTATGTCTCCACGGTTCTGTATGGTTATATCAACTTGACTATCATCTTCATCATAGCAGACCCTTGGATTACCTTGAGTCTGAACAATCTCAATATTCACTTGCTGTGCGCATGCCACTCTTGTATCAGAGGTAACAGCAGACTGCTGAGCAGTCTCCTCAACATATGACCTTCCCCAATTCATCACTACCGCTCCAAGTGCAACAGCGAACGCAATGAGCAGAACCGTAGCAATAAGAGGTGAAATAGCTTTCTTGTTCTTCATGAAAAACTTATTCAGATCCATCAACAAAACACCATCAATCACAATAATCTATATCAGCTATAGTAAGCGCCCTTTCATAACAAAAAATCTTATTATCCTGTGTTATTATCACCGGAACAATCTCAACCTCTTGAGTGGTAGACTGTTTCAATACTCTCACATTCTCGGATTCAGCAGGCCTTATGGAAACATCCACTTCCCTAGAAAGAGGATTCTCCATGTAAACATCATAGACGTTCATGGCCAATTGACTCACTGCTATGCTATCTCTATTGGAGACATTCATATTTAAAGATTGTGGATTCTGGCATATATCATCAACCCTTATACCTATGGAATCGCATTCAGCTGTATCCGCCATGACTCTAAGTTCACTTGCAAATAATTCATTCCTCTCTGTAGACCAACCGAACATGAACGCGCTCAGAGCAACTACGAATGCCAGTAGTAGGACCCAAGACAACCAGATAGCTTCAGCCTTCTTGGAATGTATCATCTTGAGTATCTTTCTTCTTAGGAACCTTTTAAACTTTTCCTTCATTG